>NZ_JBQSYL010000009.1:0-140983 GCF_052379245.1 Glutamicibacter sp. AOP12-B1-11
TTTGCGTTCGGCCAGCCGATGAGCGACGCGCAGCAGGAAGTCACCGCGTTCCGGGGCGGGGAGCTGGGACCAGGTCCCGGTGTCGAAGGCGCGGCGGGCCGCGGCGATCGCGGCCTCGGCGTCCGCGGGCCCGGCCTCGGAGACGAGGGCTACCGGCTGACCATTGGCCGGGCAGAAGATCTGCCTGGTCGCGGCCGAGCTGGCCGGGCCAAAGCTGCCGTCAATGAACAGCGTTTCGCCGCCGTGCAAGCGCGGATTCTGGTTGCTTGGAAGGGGCTTGGCTAATTGAGGTTGCAGGTTCATGTGTTCTCCAGAGAAAGTTTCGAAAGTTATCGGTAGCGGCAGCGCCGGGTGCGGCAGTTGCCCTAGCGCTCGGGGTCAGTGATGGTTCCGTATTTCAGCGCGTTCCAGAAATCGCCGCGCACGTAGCGCTGTTCGGGCTCCGGATTGTAGTCCCAATGGTGCACCTTGCCCTGCTGCAGCGAGTTAGCGACCACCCGGCGGCTTGACTGGCTGGCCAGGATCTTGGACTCCAGCCGGGGCAGGTCGTACCGGGATTCCAACGCGCCGCGCAATGCCGCGACGACCTCGGCATGCTGCGGGTCGGTGGCTGCATTGCGCAGCTCATCGGGGTCGGCCGCCAGGTCGAAGAGCTGCTCCGGGTCTCCCGGGCAGAGCACGAACTTGTAGTTCCCGCGGACGATGGTCAGCTGCGGACGCAAGGTCCCTTCGGCCAGGTATTCGATGACCACATCGCGGTCTCCGGCGCCGGCTTCGCCGCGCTGCGCGCGGCGCATCGATTCCGTCAAGGAGCTGCCCGGAAGCTGCGCCGCTTCCATGCCGGCCAAGTCCAGGAGCGTCGGCGCGAGATCGAGCAGGGACACCGGCTCGGCGAAGCGGCCGGTGGGCACCAGATGCGCCGGCCCCTGCATGATCAGCGGGACCCGCGAAGACTGCTCATAGGGGGACATCTTGAACCACAGCCCCTTTTCACCCAGCATGTCGCCATGGTCGCTGATCACGATGATCACCGTGTTGTCGTCGAGATCCAGTGCTTGCAGCTGGGCGCGGATGCGCCCGATCTGGTCATCGATGTAGCTCACCGCCGCGTAGTAGGCGCGGCGCGCCCGGCGCACGCCGTCGATGTCCGGATAGCGCTGGTCGAAGCCGCTCATCGCGCGCAGGCGATGGCTATGCGGATCCTGGGCGGGGTCGGGAACCTCGGGGTGCGCCGGGTCGGGAATCTCGCCGTCGGCAAACCGGTCCCAGTGCTCGCGCGGCGGCTCATAGGGATCGTGCGGGTGGATGAAGGAGGTGACCATCAAGAACGGCAGGTCCTCGCCCGCGGCCTGGTTCGCCCGCACCCGGTCGTTGAGATGGCGCAAGGAACGGAACGTGACCTCATCGTCGAAGTCCTGCTGCACGCTTGCCTTGGACACCCCGGCCTCGAAGACCGCGGCGGCATCGTGGTACCACTGCAAGCGCTGCTCCAGCGGGCGGGTCCAATCCGGGATCATGTCCAGATCCGCCGGGTAGACATCCGTGGTGAGCCGCTGCTCGAATCCATGCTGCTGGTCCGGGCCGATGAAGTGCATCCGGCCAATGAGGGCCGTGTGGTATCCGGCCCCGCGCAGCCGGTGGGCGAAGGTGGGAATCGAGGCGGCGAAGTCGTCGCCGTTGTCGAAGCAGCCCAGATCCGAAGGCATCTGTCCGGTCATCATCGAGGCGCGTGACGGGGCGCACAGCGGGGTGTTACAGTAGGCGCGGTCGAAAACCGCCCCGGATTCGGCCAATGCGTCGATATGCGGCGTCTTGGCTGCCTGATCTCCGTAGGCGCCAAGCGCTTGGGCGGCCATCTGGTCGGCTTGGATAACAATGATGTTAGGTCGTTTGATTGACATCGTTTTTTCCTTTCGTAGTAACTGAAATTGGAGCTAGTTGATGAGTGCATGCTGTGGAGCCCAGCGATCGGGGAATACCCCTCCTGCGCGGCCGGTGCCGGCTGCGGCCCAGCAGGCAAGCCAGCTGGAGACCCTTGCGGCCCGGGCTCCGGAACAGCTGCGCCTGCTCGGATTGGCCGGCGGCAGCTTCCTGATGGGCAGCGAGGACGAACTGGCCTACCGGGCAGATGGCGAAGGCCCGGTGCGTGAAGTAGCCGTGCCGCCCTTCGCCATCGCCGCCACCGCGGTAACCGTCGCGGAATTCGCCGTTTTCGTCTTGGCCACCGGATACCGCAGCGATGCGGAAGTCCACGGGGATTCCCTGGTCTTCGCCGGGAACTTGTCCAACGAAACACGCAGGCTTGCAACGCCCGACGAGCATGCCCCGTGGTGGTGCACGGTCGCCGGGGCCAACTGGCAGCGACCCGAAGGTCCGGACTCGGATGCCCTGAAGCGGGCAAACCATCCGGTGACCCACGTATCCCTGCGCGATGCCCGAAGCTACGCGCAGTGGGTCGGAGCCCGGCTGCCCAGCGAGGCAGAGTGGGAATTCGCCGCCCGGGGCGGGCTGGAGCAGCAGCCTTATCCCTGGGGCGCCGAATTCGAGCCCGGGGGACAGGCCCGGATGAAGACCTTCGCCGGAGAATTCCCGCATGGCCCCACCAGCCCGGTCGGCACCGTGGAGGTGGCCGCATATCCGCCCAACGGATTCGGCCTCTACAACATGACCGGCAACGTCTGGGAATGGACCTCGGGGACCTTCTCCGCTGAGGATCCGCGTCCCGCCGTGCGTGGTGGCTCGCACATGTGCCACGCATCGTATTGCCGGCGATACCGGACCTCGGCACGCACCGCCGTCACCGCCGAGACCTCGCTGGCCCATACCGGATTTCGCTTGGCCGCCGACGTGAGCTGAGCTGCGCCGCCGGCGATCGGCTCAACGCCGCGGTTCGCCGCCGGGTTTATCCGGGGAGTCCACCACCGGCTGCAGTGAAATCTCCCCGGTTTTCGGATCCCAGCCGTCGGCCCACTCGCCCGTGGCGTAGCTGTACCCCACCGGCTGTCCGTTCTCGTCCGTGCGCTGATACCACTCGGTGTATTCCTCGCTGGTGGAATCCACATCGGCACCGGCTCCTTCGCCGGGCGTCGTGGCGACCACGTGCAGGGCGAAGTCGTCCCCGTAGCGGTCGACACCTTCGAATACCGCGTTGTTGATCGCATTTTCGGCGTAGTGGTGCCGCAGCGCGAACGGATCGGTCCGCAAATCGCGGAACCAGGCGACGATGATCAGCAGCATGATGAAGGCAAATGGGACCGCGCTGACGATGACCAGTTGCTGGAGCCCTGCCAAGGCGGAGGAATCACCGAGCAAGAGCATGACGACGGCGATCCCGGACATCACCAGGCCCCAGAAGACCACGATCCACCGGCTGGGTTCCTGATTGCCCCGGGAGGTCAAGATGCCCATCACCACCGAGGCCGAGTCAGCGGAGGTGATGAAGAAGATCGCCAGCACCACGATGGCCACGTACGGCAGCCACTGCAGGTACGGAAGGTTCTCGATCATGGTGAAGAACACCTGCGGGGCGGGCATATCGGCGCTGAACCCCGGCATTCCCTGCTGGTACATCCAGATCGAGGTGCCGCCCATGATGCCGTAGGCGACAAAGAGCAGCGACGAGGGAATCAGGATCGTGCCCAGCAGGAACTGCCGGATGGTCCGCCCCCGCGAGATGCGTGCGATGAACGAGCCGACGAATGGCGACCAGGAGATCCACCAGGCCCAGTAGTACACGGTCCAGACGGACTGGAACTCCTGGGTCTCCGCGCCCCAGGACAGCGAACGCCCCATCAGCTCGAACATCGAACCGAGATATTCCATCAATGACGAGGGCAGCAGATTGAGCAGAAACAGCGTGGGGCCAAGGAACAGCACCAGCCCGACGATGCCCACGGTGAGGATGATGTTGATGCTCGACAGATACCGGATGCCCCGCGAAACCCCGGAAACCGCCGAGATGATGAAGGCAACCGTCAGCAGGAGAATCAGGATGACCAGCATGTTATTGGTCAGTTCACCCGCGCCGGTGACGATGGTGATGCCGGTGCCGATTTGCATCGCCGCAATGCCAAGAGCCGCCGCGGTGCCAAATAGTGTGGCCACGATCGCGAACACATCGATGAGTTTGCCGGCGAAGCCTTCCGAATATCGCTGGCCGAATAAGGTGCGGAAGATGGAGGACATGAGCAGTGCCCGGCCGCGGCGGTACGCCGCGTAGGCGATGGCACCGCCAACCAGCGCGTACATGGCCCAGGCATGGAAGCCCCAGTGGAAGTAGGTCTGCGCCATGGCGCCGTGCATGGCCTCGGTAGTTTCCGCTTGGTGCGTCAACGGCGGAGGGGCAATGAAATGCGTCAGCGGCTCGGACGGGCCGAAAAACAGTACTCCGATGCCGATGCCGGCCGCAAAGAGCATCGCGACCCAGGAGAAAGTGCTGAATTCCGGCTTTTCTCCGTCCTTGCCGAGGCATATTTTTCCATAGGGAGAGATCGCCAGGCCTATCAGGGAGACCAGGGTGATGATAGCGACGGTATTGAACAGCCAGCCCAGGTTGAGCGTGGACCAGGAGAACGCGGCGGAAGCTATATTGGCAACGCCGGCCGGATCGAGGATTCCCCACACGACGAATCCAATGGTCAGTGCCCCGGTGAGGCAGAGGACAAACTTGCTGACCTGGTAGCGACGACGCTGTTCGTCGATTCCGATACCCGGAACAAGCGCCGGGTGGATATTATGCGGATATCCGGGTCGGCGAAAATCGAGATTGGGCAACCGCCGCCGAGACTTTTTCCGTTTTCGGTCCTGCGCAGTTTCCGCCCCAGGGGTGGGCCGGGTTTCATCGGTTTTGGACATGGAAATTCTACCTTTGGTGATGCAGGGGCACCCTGGCGGCGTGGGAACAGGCATGGCGGATGAGAGAGCGAACGACATGACTGAACGGCCAACGGGGGCGCGGTGCGGTTAAGGAGCTGGGATGAGTGAGCCGGCATCGAAGCCATGCTCAAGTGGAACCAAGCCATCGAAGCCTGGTTCAAAAGTGCCTACACGGGTGCCGTGTGGCTACGGCTCGCAGCCCCACCAGCCAATGGCATTGGATTCCCAGGAATCATTCTCGTAGCCTGCGGTTCGCCGAGGAGAGTTTATGCGAAGCTTCTCAGCTGCATTGATGCTGGACAGATTGCGCGCAACAGAGATCGACCAGTCCGTGGACTGTGTGTGGAAATCGACGTGGCGCATGACACAAGACCCTAGACGTGGCGCATCACGGAGTCAAGGAAGCCTGGAAAAATCTTCGTACCAAGAAGCCGCGTTCGGTCCTCGATCGGTTCCTGCGCCAGCGGATGTTCCAGCGCGGCGCCCGATCGAACGCACTTATCCACAGATTTTTCTGGCGCATCCCGGCAGGCCGCGCATCGGAGCACACTGGTCTGCATGAACACCACCGACCTGGATCAGGCCCTCGACGGGTACGGCCAGCTGCTGGAGACGCTGCAGCCGACCGACGCCGAGGCGTGCCGCCGGATCGACGGGGCCGCGCTGCGGGCGGTCATCGAACAAGAGACCCAGGTGCTCATCGGATTGCGGCGGGCGTTGCAGGACACCGCAGACCCACGTCTGGCCCTGGAACTTCTGGCCGCCGCGAAGCGGATCCAGGATGAATGCACCCGGATGAGCCTGGTGGCCGCGGATCGGCTGGCCGCCACCAACGCGCACCAGCTGGAAGCCGAAGAGCTCAACGAACTGCGCGTCCAGCCCGCCGACACCACCCGCGCCGCACGCCGCGCTTCCGGGCGCTCCTGCTTCAAAGACCCTGCAGAGCTGCTGGCCAGCTGGCTGAAGATCAGCTACGCCAAGGCCAAGCGGATGATGCTCGACGCCAGCGACCTGATCGGGCGTCGTGATCCCGCAGGGCAACCGGTGCCTCCGCGCTTCCCGCATCTGGGCCAGCTGCTCGATGATCCGAAGGTCAGCCCCGAGGCGGTCTGCGAGACCAGCAAGAAGATCTCGCGCCGCGAACCGGAAGACACCACCTTTGAAGGCACCCCGACCGAGCCGACGCTGCTGGACAACTCCGGAATCGCGGTTGAAGAACGTGCGGCACAGATCCTGCACGATGAGCTGACCGAGAAGGAAGCCGAGAAGAAGATCGGCAGCCTGATCACGATCGCCAGCTCTCATCCCGAGACCTCCACCGCTGCGGCGCTGTGCCGGGGCATGTATCGGCGGCAAACCAGCAACCCACAGGTCGTTGAATTCGTTTTGCGCGTCGGGTTGCTCGAAGCCGAAATGCTCGACTCGCTGATCGCCCAGGCGAACAACCCGAAAACCCAGGCCGGCCAGCGCGCACGGCAAAACCCGGGTCATTCCGGGACGGCGCAGGGATCGGACTCCCTGCCCGAACAGCCCCAGCTGCCGGACTTCCTGCCTCCCGAGGCGGCCGATGCCCGGTGGGAACCGGAGGCGCCGCAGATGCGGGTGAGCCCACCGGAACGAGCGTTGAATGCGCTCCTGGAACTGCTGGGCACTTCCGGAGAGGACGCCGGGAGACGCCGCATCGAACCCGAGGTCATCGTCCACATGAAGCTCGATGATCTGCGAAACCTGGCCGGGGCCCACGGGCGAACGGCCCATGGAGTGGATCTTCCGCCGGGGGAGCTGAGAAAGCTCCTATGCGATGCGAAGATCATTCCGGCGGTGTTCGGCGGGCGCGGTGAACTTCTGGACTTCGGCCGAGCTAAGCGGCTGGTTCCGCCGAGCCTGCGCAAGGCGGTGCTGGCGCGGGACCGTGGATGCCTGGTGCCTGGCTGCACCACGCCTCCGGAACGGGTGGAAATCCACCACATCAAATCCCACGCCGACGGCGGGGATACGAGCCTGGAAAATTCCGGGCCAGGCTGCGACGCGCACCATACGGCCTATGACCTCGGAATTATCAAGGTCATCTTCCAGGACGGGCTGCCGTGGGTGATCCTGCCCAAGCACATCGACCCGGAGCAAAAGCCGCGGCGCAATACCTACTGGGGCGAGGACGGCTAGCCGGAGTTCCCTTGCGCCGAACCGCGGCCTGGTCAATACGAGACCGAGCCCCACGAGCCGGTCGGCTGAGGCAAGGCAACGTCCGCCCGCTGCACCCTGATCTATGCGGAACTGCTACGATGAGGCACCCCAAAGCAAAGGAGCCTCCCGTGGGCAAGGTGGTCATGTACGGCTCGGTGTCGGTGGACGGTTTTATCGCGGATGCGAACGACCAGCCCGGAGCGCTGTTCGACTGGTTGACCGGCGGCGAAGTCCCGTTGGACGAGAGCGGCGCATTGATGGTGTCGCAGGCATCCTACGACTACACCCGGCCATACTGGGACCGGATCGGGGTGACGATCGTCGGCCGCCACGTCTTCGACATGACGGATGGCTGGGACGGGAAGCCGCCGAGCGGGGTCGAGCACATGGTAGTCGTGACGCACCGGCCGAAGCCCGAGGGCTGGGATCCCGAGGCGCCTTTTCACTTCGCCGACGGCGTCGCCGCAGCCGTGGCCAAGGCGCAGGAGCTCGCCGGCGAGCGCATCGTCGAGGTCTCCGCTGGCGATGTTGGCGGCCAGGCGCTGGCCGCGGGCCTGGTCGACGAGGTGCGCATGGACGTCGTTCCCGTCGTGTTCGGCTCCGGCAAGCGCTACTTCGGGCCGGCCCACGCCCAGCACCCGCTGGAGGATCCCGACGCGGTGATTCAGGGCGACCGGGTGCTCCACCTGCGCTACCCGGTGCGCCGTTAACCGAGCGTGCTGCAACGACAAAATCCCGGGGCGCTGGCGAATTCAATCGCTAGCGCCCCGGGATTCGCGCGGAGTAGCGCAGGCAAGCTGCGCCGGCTAGGTGCCTAAGGTTCCCAGGTTCTGGAACTTCTGCTGCCGGCGCTCCAACCTGTATTCGTCGGGAATCACCCGGGCCAAGGAAACCTCGGCGGCGATCGCCGCACAGAGCTTCTGCGCGAATTCACGCGGGTGCCCGGCGGCCTCATCGAGCTCGTCGACCACGTGGTCGACCAGCCCGAAAGCGCACAGCGAGCCGACTCCGATGCGTTGCGCGCGGGCCATCTGCGGCGCTTGCTCGATGCTGCGGTGGATGATGGCGCTCGCGCCTTCCGGCGGCAGCGGCGAGAGCCACGAATTCTGCGCGGCAATGGTCCGGTCGGCCGGGAGCAGCGCCAGGGCGGCCCCGCCGGTGCCCTGGCCAAGCAGCACCGATACCGAGGGGGAGCGAAGCCCGATCAGCTCGCTCAGCGACCGGGCGATCTCGCCGGCCAGCCCGCCTTCTTCGGCCTCGGCCGAAAGCTCGGCCCCGGTGGTGTCGATGATGGTCACCAGGGCCAGGCCGAGCTCCTGGGCCAATTGCATGCCGCGGCGTGCCTCGCGCAAGGAGGCTGGGCCCATGCTGGAGGTGCTTAGGTGGCGTGGACGCTGCTGGCCAAGTACCACGCATCGCTGGTCGCCGAAGCGCGCCAGCGCGAGAATCAGGCCGGGGTCCTTTTCCCCCTGCCCGGTCCCGTTCAGCGGCAGCGCGTCGTCGGCGGAGGCGAGAACCATGCGGGTATCCGGGCGGCGCGGATTGCGGCTGATCTGCACCGATTCCCACACATCAGGCGTGCTGCCGGGCGCCGTCCGGCCCAGCGGCGCGGGCAACGAAGAGCCCACCTCGGCCGGCTGCAGGATCCGCAACGCCCGCAGCACCAGCTCGGGCAGTTCCTGCGGGTCGACCACCGCGTCGATCAATCCCTTGCGGAAGAGGTTCTCGGAGACCTGCACTCCTTCGGGGAACTTTTCCCCAGATAGCGACTCATAGACGCGGGGTCCCAAGAAGCCGAGCAGCGCTTCGGGTTCGGCCACGGTGATATGTCCCAGCGAACCCCAGGAAGCCATCACCCCGCCGGTGGTCGGATGGCGCAAATACACCAAATAGGCCAGCCCGGCTTCCTTATGCCGGCGCACCGCAGCGGTGATCGCGACCATGCCGAGGAAGGCCAGGGTGCCTTCCTGCATCCGGGTGCCGCCCGAGGCGGGTCCGGCGAGCAGGGGCAGCCCTTCGCTGGTGGCCCGCGTGATCGCGGCGACGATGCGTTTCACCGCGGCTTGCCCGATGGACCCGGCCAGGAATTTGAACTCCGAGACGATCACCGCCACCGGCCGCCCTTGGATCATTCCCTTGCCGGTGAGCACCGATTCATCGGCACCGCTCTTGCGCCGGGCCGCGTCGAGATCCGCCGCGTAGCTTTCGCTGAGCTCGGGCTGGCGCGGGGTGCTGTCCCAGGATTCAAAGGAGCCTTCGTCCAGCACGATGCCGAGCAGTTCGGCCGCGCCGAGGCGAGCGGTTTTGGTGTTCATGACCGTTCCTCCCTTCCGGCGTCCAGCCATTGTTCGATGTCCGCGGCGTCGGCGTTCAGCAACGGTGGGGCGCTATGCCTGGTTTTGGTGGTTTCCGCGCTGGTGGCGGGGTCGAAGAAACGCAATGGCGGGCCGGGGAGGCTGATCTTGCCCAGCACCTCGTGCTCGACCTCGACGATGAGCCCCTGGGATTTGACCTGTTCCCATTCGTAGACTTCCTCGATGCTGCGCACCTTGCCCGAGGGGATGCCGGCCGAGTCGAGCCGGGCCAGAAGTTCGGTTGCCCCGTAGCCGGAGAAGGCCTGCTCGATCAGCGGGTTCAGCTGCGACCGGTGCTCCACGCGGGCGGCATTGCTGGCGAAGCGGGCATCGTCGGATGCCAGGCCGAAGGTCGCCGCGAATTTCTGCCAGAGTTTTTCGCTGCCGACGCTGATCTGCACCTTGCCTCCGTTGCAGGGGTAGAGGCCATAGGGGGCGATGGACGGGTGGTGGTTGCCGATGGCGTGGGGGTTCTGGCCGGCTACGGTGGCCCGGGTTCCTTGGAATGCGTGCACCCCAACGATCGAGGCGAGCAGCGAGGTGCGCACCACCTGTCCGCGCCCGGTCTGCTCGCGTTCCAGCAGTGCCGCCAGGGCGCCGAAGGCGCCGTACATCCCGGAGAGCAGATCCGCGATGGGCACCCCGACCTTCTGCGGATCCTCGGGGCCGGAACCGGTAATTGACATCAGCCCGGCCTCGCCCTGCAGGATCTGGTCGTAGCCGCTGCGGTGGGACTCGGGCCCGTCGTGGCCGAAGCCGGTGATGGACATGATCACCAGCCGCGGATTGAGCTCGTGCAGCACCGCGGTGCTGAATCCGAGCCGCTCCAGCACCCCGGTGCGGAAGTTCTCCATCAGCACGTCGGCGTGCTTGATCAGCTCAACGAGCTTTTTCTTGTCCGCCGCGGCTTTCAGGTTCAGCGACAGCGACTGCTTATTGCGGTTGCAGGAGAGGAAATAGGTGGCTTGCGGGTTGTCCTCCGGTCCGGCAAAGGGCGGACCCCAGCCTCGGGTGTCGTCCCCGGTTTCGACGGATTCCACCTTGATTACCTTGGCGCCAAGGTCTCCCATCATCATTCCCGCATGGGGCCCGGCCAGCGCCCGGGTCAGGTCGAGCACCACGTATCCGTTCAAGGGGCCGGCGGTGGTTGACTGCATTTTCTCGGCAACGGCCGTCGTAGAGCTCAAGGCTCCTCCTAGCAAATATTGGATTGAATGGGGTGCGGGCTTAGAGCCAGCCCGGCAGCACCAGCGTGGCCCAGGCCAGCAGCGGTCCGACCAGGACGACAATGCCGCCGTAGCCGAGGACCTGCTTGTAGAAGCGGTCCTTGTCCGTGCCTTCGGGCGCATTGGCCAGCACCAGCGCGCCGTTGGTGGAGAACGGGGAAACATCCACCACCGTGGAGGCGATGGCCAGCGCGCAGATCAGGCCGATCGCGCTGATGGATCCGGTGTTGAGGAAGGGGATGGCCAGCGGGATCAGCGCCGCGAGGATGGCGGTGGAGGAGGCGAAGGCCGAAACAAGTGCGCCGATGTAGCAGATCAGCAGGCCCGCCAGCAGCGGTGCGCCGAGGGTGGCCACGGCGTTGGAGGCATATTCGATGGTTCCGGCTTCTTGGAGCACCCCGACGAAGGTGAGCATGCCGCAGATGAGCAGCACCGTGGACCAGCTGATCTTGTTGACCGCGCCCTTTTGACCGGCCGGGCTGACCAGGGCGAGGAAGACCGCGATGGTGATGGATACGAATCCGACGTCGACCTTGAATCCCAGGGCTATGACGGCCAGGGCGATCAGCCCGATGATCGTCATGGTCTGTCCGAAACGCTGGCCCGGCGCCTTGGGCGCTGCGCCGTCTCCGGCCGGATCGCGCGGTCCGTAGGTGCCCGATCCGCTGCCTTTGAAGTCGACGTCCGCCCCGCGGGTGCCTACGGATACCGACAGGCGCGCCTCGGCGACGCGTTCGGCAATGGCGCCGGCGCGCTGTCCGGCAAGCTTCTTGCCGCCGAGCACCAGGAAGAGCACGACCGCGATGACGAGGTTGAATACGAAGCTGGTCAGGAACAATGCGGTGGGGCTGAAGGGGAAGCCGGCTTCTTCGATGAGGCCGTTGACGATGACGCCGTAGACGGCGATCGGGGAGAATCCTCCGGCCTGCGCGCCGTGCACGATGAGCATGCCCATCATCAGCGGGTTGATCTTGTATTTCTGGGCGAAGGTCAGACCGATCGGCGCGATGATCGCTACCGCCGCCGGGCCCAGGGCGCCGATGGAGGTGATGGCCGCGGTGATGGCGAACATGACCCAGGGGATCAGCGAGATTCGATTGTCGACGAGCTTCACCGCCTTGTCCACCAGGACGTCGATGGTGCCGTTATTCTGCGCGATGGCAAACAGATAGGTGACGCCGACCAGGGTCAGGAACAATCCTCCGGGGAAGTTCGCGAGGATGTCCTTGGCATCCATGCCGAGAAAAACCGTGCCGAGCAGAAATGCTCCGACGAAGGCCAAAGCCCCCATGTTGATCGGGAACATCGTGGCAATTATGAACATCACCGCCAGCACGATGATGGAAACAAGCGCGACAGACATGGGAATTCCTTTTATTGAAGGTTGCGTGGTCATTGACTTGGCTGTGATGGGGATCACTGGCCTAGCCTCCTAGACTCTCGGTGTCTTGTCAAGCGAATTTTCGGTGTAGGTTTGAGCTAGAACGCATTCGTGAGGAAGGAATGATGGTGGCTGAAGCCAAGAAGCCCAGGCAGTTTGCAAAGGTGCAACGCCCGCGGCTCTATGAGCAACTGATGCAGCAGATCCTGACTTTTGTGGAAGAAGAGCAGCTTGGCCCCGGCGACCATTTGCCAGCGGAACGCGAATTGGCGGAGCAGCTGGGTGTTTCGCGGGCGACTCTGGCCCAGGCACTGGTGGCTTTGGAAGTTCTCGGAGTCATCGACGTGCAGCACGGCACCGGAGCGGTGCTGATGTACCGGCCCAGCGTCGCCACCGTGCTGCGCGATCTGCGGGCGCACAAAAACCGCTTGCCGGATATCGTCGAGGCGCGCAGCACCTTGGAGGTCAAGCTGGCCGCGCTGGCCGCCGAGCGCCGCACGGAGGCCGACCTGCAGAAAATTGACCAGGCGCTGGAGGTGATGGCCGCAGAAATCGGCGATGGCGGACGCGGCGCGCGCGGGGATGAGCTGTTCCATGAGGCGATCACGGGAGCGGCGAAGTCATCTGTGCTGCAAAAGCTGATGACATTCATCGCCGAGATGGTCCTTGAAACCCGCATCGAATCCCTCGGGCAGCCCGGACGTCCCGAGCGTTCGCTGGAGTCCCATCAGAAGATCGCCGACGCCATTCGCCGTGCCGATGCCCAAGGCGCCGCCGACGCCATGGGTGAGCATATTGAAATGGTGTCCGATGTGGCATTGCTGAAGGACGATAACTAGTCGCATTGCAGGTGCCTTCGGCCCGTGGGACGGACGTGCCCCGGTGCCTCGGCTCTAGTATTCCTGCATGTGCGCGGCGATCTGCTGAATCAAGGCGCTGACCAGGGCAGGTTGTCGCCGCCTTGGCATCGTGAGGATCTGCGCGGTGCGTTCGGCCAGCGCCGGATGGTCGATCGGGATGAATTTCAGGCCGTGGCTCAGGCCGTCGCGGCGGGCGAAATGGCTCAATAGAGTCACCCCGGCTCCGGAGCGCGCAAACTCCATTGCCGGGTTGATATGATCCGTGGTCAGCACGATTTTAGGTGTCAGGCCTGCCATGGACGTGGCTATGTCGAAGAGCTCGCGTTGGGTGATGCCCTTCGCGGGCATGGACATCGGATAGTCGCATAGCTCGGCCAGCGACACCTGGGTGCGAACCGCCAGGGGATGCCCGGTGCTGACGACGGCATATGCCGGCGCAGGGCAGGAATGCTCGACGTTGACGCCGCGCTGCGGCCCCAGCGCAAAAATTGTGGCGAGGTCCGCCGTTCCTTCGATGACTTGCCGGGTGGCCTCCGCGGAGGGTAAGACGCTCAGGTGAACCGAAACCTCGGGGTGCTCCTTGCAAAAGGCCGACACCGCCCGCGGTGTCAGCGATGCCGCCAGCCCCTCCGAGCTGACCACCTCGATGATCCGCGATGCCCCGATGGACAGTTCGCTCAGATCATGGGTCAGCTGCTCGCCCTCGGCCAGCATGCGACGGGTATGCGCCAGCAGCAGCACCCCGGCATCCGTCAATTCCATTCCACGGGCGTGGCGGCGGAAGACCGCGGACCCGACTTGATGCTCGAGCTGAGTGATCTGGCGGCTAATGGCCGAAGCGGAAACATGCTGGGCTTCGGCCGCTTCGGAGATGGAGCCGGTGCTGGCCACTTCGTGGAAATAGCGCAGCGCGGTCGGCAACGTTTGCATTCCTGGGAACTCCGCTCGACTAGCATTTTGCGTTTAACTCAAACCTCATGCAGGAAACGGCACTGGTGCGCACGTAATTCATCTCCTACTGTGATCTACAGTACCTCACTGGGATAAGGGAGAAACCATGCAGAATAGACGAGATTTACTGGCTACTGCGGATCAATATGTCGACTCGGGCCAGCTGTTCGAGGATCTGTCCGAACTAGTTGCCTGCCCTACCGTCAGTACCGACGCAGCCATGAGAGTTGCAATGAACTCATATCTTGATGAGGCATTGCGCGCCAGGCTGGAGCGCATGGGTTTCACGGTGCAGTTGGATCTCGACTGGCAAGGTTCGGGCAATTCCTTCCTTCGCGCGGTGCGCACCGAACACCATGAGCACCCAACGGTGCTCTGCTATGGGCACGCCGATGTGGTTGATGGCCAAGCCGGCCAGTGGGACGAAGGACGCGAACCCTTCGTCCTGAGCGCCGAGGGCGACAGATGGTACGGACGCGGAACCGCAGATAACAAGGGCCAGCATTTGGTGAACCTCAAGGCACTGGAGATGGTTCTGGCCCAGCGTGGCGCGCTGGGGTTCAACCTCGTCTTCCTTTTCGAAGCCGGCGAGGAAATCGGTTCGCCGCACCTGCAGGAATACGCCGCCGCCCATCGTGGTCAGTTGGCCGCAGACGTGTTCATCGCCTCCGACGGTCCCAGGCTGTCCGCCGAGCAGCCCACGATATTTCTCGGCGCGCGCGGTGGAGCCACCTTCGAACTCAGCGTTCCGCTGCGTCCGGGCGGCTACCATTCGGGCAATTGGGGCGGGCTCTTGCGCAACCCCGCGACCACCCTCGCAGGTGCCATCGGAGTGCTCGTCGATGGCCATGGGCGCATCCAGGTGCCGGAGTTGCTTCCTAGCCAATTGCCTTCCTCGGTGCGCCAGTCGCTCGAAATGGTCAAGGTGGGCGGTGGCGCGCAGGATCCTGCGCTGGATCCCCATTGGGGCGACACCAGCCTGAGCCCCGCTGAGCGGCTCTATGGCTGGAATACCTTGGAGGTACTCGCCCTTCGCTCCGCCGATATTTCCCGGCCGGTCAATGCCATTCCCGGCGAAGCGCGCGCGGTATTGCAGCTGCGCTTTGTGGTTGGCACGGATATGCATGAGCTGGAGGGAGCGATTCGCCGGGCGTTGAACGAGGCCGGGTATCCAATGGTGCAGCTGAAAATGGGCCAGTGCTTCGCGGCGAGCCGAATCGACCCCGATAACCCGTGGGTGCGCTGGGCCAGCGATTCTGTCCAGCAGACCACGGGCATGCCCACCGTGGTACTGCCGAATATCGGAGGCTCGCTGCCCAATGAGGTCTTTGAAGCAACTCTGGGCCTGCCGACGTTGTGGATCCCGCACTCCTATCCGGGGTGCCAGCAGCACGGGCCCAATGAGCACGCCCTGGAATCGGTGCTGCGGCAGGGATTGAAAATGATGTGCGGACTCTTCCATGACCTGGGAACTCGCAATGACCTGCCACGCACGGTGGCGTTGACCAATGAGAAGATTTAGGACCCAGCATGGAAAATCACCAGCAATCACCAGTTGAGGAACAAGCCGGCCTGCATCAACGGCCGGAGCGTGCCGCCTCCGGCGCGCCGCAACGCCGCCAGTCAGCAGCCCGCGGGATTGCCGCGGCCACCGTTGGAAATGCGCTGGAATGGTACGACATGTCCATCTACGCGCTGCTGGCCATCTATATCGGCCACAATTTCTTCCCCTCGGATAATCCGGCGGTGGAAGTCATCCAGGCCTTTGCGGTGTTCGGCGTCTCCTATCTGATTCGTCCGCTGGGCGGGCTGGTGCTGGGGTCATATGCGGACCGCAAGGGGCTGAAAAAGGGGCTGATCCTGACCATCAGGCTCATGGTGCTGGGCACGGCGATCATTGCCCTGATGCCGGGCTATGACACGATCGGGATGCTGGCCCCGCTGGGACTCATCGTGGGCCGGCTCGTTCAGGGATTCTCCGCCGGCGGAGAGTTCGGCGCGGCCACCTCCTACCTGCTGGCGCAGAACAAGGAGCGCAAGGGATTCCTCGGCAGCTTTCAATTCGCCAGCCAGGGGTTGGGTGCCTTGATGGCCGCGATCACGGTGGTCGTCTTGACGAGCATTTTCACCACCGAGCAAATGAACGACTGGGCCTGGCGCATCCCATTCTTCATCGGCCTGCTGGTGGGACCCGCCGGCTGGTGGATACGGCGCCACGTCGACGAAGCACCGTTGCCGGAACGCCCTGCCACCGGCCCGCAGGGCGCGGCGCCCGCGGTGCATGCTCCGGTGCGCGAGCTCTTTCGCTCCAATAAGGTCTCGGTGCTCATGGCCGGAGGCGGGCTCGCCATTTCCACGGCGCTGAATTTTGTGCTGCAGTACATGCCGACCTTCGGCATCAACCACCTGGGGATGAACCCTACGATCTCGTTCTCCTCGCTGATTATTTCCGGGGTCATCCTGACCTTCGCCACCCCGGTGGTCGGGCACCTTTCGGATCGCTTCGGCAGGCTGCGCATCATGGTTCCGGCGGCGCTGGCGATCATGGTGCTGACTATCCCGTTGTTCCTCTGGCTGATCGCGGGCAAGACCTTCTTGGTGCTCGCGGTCGTCATGACGATCCTGGGGCTGCTGAAGGCGTT
The DNA here is from genome assembly GCF_052379245.1 of Glutamicibacter sp. AOP12-B1-11. NCBI lineage: Bacteria > Bacillati > Actinomycetota > Actinomycetes > Micrococcales > Micrococcaceae > Glutamicibacter > Glutamicibacter sp. AOP12-B1-11. Next base: position 16,474 of record NZ_JBQSYL010000009.1, read on the forward strand.
GTACTTCGGTGCGCTGCCCTCGGTGATGGCGGACGTCTTCAGCGATTCCACGCGGGCTACGGGACTTTCGTTCAGCTACAACGCGGCGGTGGCGGTCTTCGGCGGATTCACCCCGATGATTTGCGCTTTCCTCATCGAGGCCACCGGGCAGCCGATCGCACCAGGTTATTACCTGGCGGTGCTGTCCATCGTCAGCATCGTGGCGCTGGGTTCGGCATTCCGTTTCCGGGCGGTGCGGTAGCGCGGATGCCGCACGGATCCCGCCGTGGCGCCCCCGGCGGCCTGACGGGGGAGTGAGGGCAACGGCAAAAACCCGGGGCGCTAGCGAATTCAATCGCTAGCGCCCCGGGATTTTCACGTAGCAGCTCGGGGAAGCCGCTTCGGTGGGTGCTTAGACCTGGTTTCCGAGCTTGAAGCCCTTGGAAGCCTGGCCACGGTAGGTGCCGGTCTCGTCCTTCTCGCGGGTGTAGGAGAAGCCGTCGGTGCCGACGGTCACCGCCATTTCGGAGTCATCGGTGCGCTCGATGATTTCCTGCACGTTGCCTTCCAGGTCCAGCACCTTCGAGGCTTCGGTGTACCAGGACGGGACAACCGGGTTGCCCCACCAGTCGCGGCGCTGGTTGTCGTGCAACTTGAACTCGCCTGTAAACATCGCGACTTGGCGATGAAACTGCGGATAGGATTCGATTTTGATATGAACTCGGTGTCGGTAACGTGAACCTGAGGTGGGCCGTAGGTGTAAGAAAATCAGCCCGATGCAGCTATGAAGTATAACTTCTCGAAGGATGCGGCTGGCGTGCAGATAAATTCAGATTCTTTTGTGCTCTTCGAAGTTCGATAGTGAGGCCAACTTCATCCGTCAAACTTGGGAGGCAGCCCTCTATAGCATCGTTGAGGTAGAAAGCTTTTTTAGACTGGACTTTGGATCCCCATTGTTGAACTCCCTTTGCGATTCGTTCAAGTACCCGAATGCCCGAAGTGGAATTCTCCGTTCCCATTCTTCGCCAAGATTTGAGGCATGCCGTCGATGAGTCGGCTAGAACTACGATAATTCGCCAGTCATCGGGATGACTCGCGTAAAGGCCAAGCGCGTTATGTAGTCCTGCTGAAGCGGACGAAAATGCGGATCCGAAATCGCGCTTGACCTGATGATGCTCAGCCCAGCGGCGCCAACTATCCGCGAGAAGGGTTTTTGCCATCAGCAAATTTCTCCCCGTTAGCTTGTCTTCAGCCAGCTCAAGGAGTTGCTGCCCTTCGGAAAAATCAGACGTCCAAATTAGGATTTTTCCAAGTAAAAAGGCAGTATCTCCGCAAGGTTTGAGATTGTATGCCTCGCGCGCGAAGTCAACTGCTAACGGCGCATCGTGAATCTTCGTGGCTAAGACATCGGCTATTGCGTAATTTGTAATGGCCGCCGTGTGGTCGTCCTCCACGTATCGAAGCGCCGTTTTATAATTACTTACGGCGGATTCGAAGTGACTTTGAGCCTGTGCTATCAATCCCGAAACTCGATAGACTTCTGAGAATTCTGCATTGACGCTTCCAGCGCGTTCTACTTCTGTTGTTGCCTTTGCAAATTGTCTGGCAGACATTAACTTTAGTGCCTTGTTTAAAACGAAAACGGTTGGGTTATCCGATTCGGTACGTGGGTAGACGATACGCTGATCTATGCCGCGAGGTTCTGGGATTGCCTTCTCAAGAGACGCTCGATACGTCCGTTCCCGTTTTAAAACTTCACTTATGAATACACCAGAGTGATCGGGCTTAGCTAGGAATTCTCTGGCTGTGGGAGTCAGGGCGAGCATGCTACCCAGGCCACCGGCAGACTCTGACTCGACGACAACGAGGGCGCCCCTAGTTAGTTCTTGCGTGGACGCTCGAAGTTCGTCAACGCTGAACTCTGTTAAAATCGCGAACTCATCGAAGCTGATGCTCTTATCAAATACGCGAAGTACCGATAGAATGGCCTGCGATTCAGGAGTTAGGCCGGTATATACGTTTTCTACGCAGAACTTGAGAAGCTCGTCTTGATTGTGGATCAGGTCTGTTGGAAGGCTGCCAGCCTCACTCGAAAGGATATACCAGCGTATGGCGAGCGGGCTCCATCTGAGTCTTTTTACAACTTCAGTTAGAGCTGAATCCGTAAGGGACCGCAGATTCTTTTGATTACGTGCCGAGGCAAATTTTCGGAAAAGTAGTTTGGCCTCATCGTCAGACAATGGAGGCAGTGGGATCCGGCGTTCGAGTTCGCCAAGTCCTACCCTGCTCGTAAAAAGATACCTGACATGCATAGGAAGCGTATCGACCATTTCGATCACTTCTGAACCTTGAACAGATTCTAGATTGTCGATTATTACTAGCGTCTCGAGCCCGTCAAGTGCCTGCGCTAAATCGTCGAGGCTCCCCGAAAATGACTTTTCTATGCCTCGGCCAAGTGCAACTGTGGTTCCATCAATACTCCGAACTGCATCTTTTAGATCTTCGACTCCATACGCCGTGAGCTGTTCTGTTTTAAGCGAAACCCAGAGCATGAGCTCGTATGGGTTGTTCTCCGGGTCTTCTAGAAGCCGATAAGCAACGTCAAGTGCCAGGGCAGTTTTTCCAATACCGCCCTCGCCGGTCAGGGTAAGTACTGGGTTGCGTCGTTCTTGCAAAGATTTGAGTAATTTGTTTGCTTCGTTTTTTCGACCAATGAATGAAGTGTCGTCATAATCTACCGCTGGAAGATTATGGAGGGTTTTCTCGTATGGGGCGTCTTGGCGCTCGACGAAAGGTTCCCAAGTCGGATCTGAGTTAAGTTTCTGCAATATTTCGGCTGTTTTTGCCCAATAGTTACTCGGGAATCCCAAGACTAGAGTTGTCGCTACATCAGGATCGTCCATATTGAGAGGACGAAAGTGCATTACGCGGTTCCTGATGGGGACTAATGCAGCTACATCAGCGGATTTCTTAGAAATGACTTCCTCCAAGGCTGCCGGAAGAGATCTCTTGGAGCGTGTGAGGGCATCGAAAGCCGGCTTCAGGTCCATGTAGTGGACGATTGAGACATCTCGGCCGTTATCGTCTTTAGATTGCCGGTCCTCAGCCGAAGCTGTCTCAGTTGGCACGAATATCTCGGACTCGTCTTTGTGATCGAGCAAATGTGATTCGATCAGTATGCGGATGTCAGTCTCGAACGCCTCGAGAAGTAAGTACAGTCGTGCTCTGCTCATGCGGGCTTTGTGCGCCATAATTCGCTTGTCCTCTAAGGGTCCCTGAAGTAAGAAAGGCTCATTCATCTGAAATTGCGTCTAGTGCGATGTTTAGTTCTCAACTTTACGACCTAGGCTATTAGTTCGTTTACGATGTCACGATTGTGTCGGCAATTATTACATGTTGTTCCTTTGGTGAGTAGATTTCCAGGGGCGGTCAAAACTTTTGATTCAAAATTTTTGAAATGGAGTTTCCGTCGATCTTTATTAGGAAATCTAAAATCAGGTGTACAGAACATGATTCGGTATTAAAATATTAAGCGGTTTTCTGTTTCTTATCGTTATTCTCCTTCCCTGCTCGCTGAGTGCAAAATATGAAGTATTAGAAGATTACGCCTGAATGTGACAAAGCCCGGTGCGGTTCACAGCAAATCAGGGAAGAAATCTGTGATCCGCACCGGGCTAGGTGCCGGTAGCTAGAAACGACTCAGGTGGTTTAGACCTGGTTTCCGAGCTTGAAGCCCTTGGAAGCCTGGCCGCGGTAGGTGCCGGTCTCGTCCTTCTCGCGGGTGTAGGAGAAGCCGTCGGCGCCGACGGTCACCGCCATTTCCGAGTCATCGGTGCGCTCGATGATTTCCTGCACGTTGCCGTCCAGGTCCAGTACCTTCGAGGCTTCGGTGTACCACGATGGAACTACTGGGTTGCCCCACCAGTCGCGGCGCTGGTTGTCGTGCACATCCCAGGTGATGACCGGGTTGTCCGGGTCGCCGGTGTAGTAGTCCTGGGTGTAGATCTCGATGCGGTGGTCATCTGGATCCAGAATGTAGAGGTAGAACGCGTTGGACACACCGTGGCGGCCCGGGCCGCGCTCGATGCGGTCCGAGATGCGCAGCGCGCCCATCTTGTCGCAGATCTGGATGATGTTGTGCTTCTCGTGGGTGGAGAAGGCCACGTGGTGCAGGCGCGGGCCGTTGCCGCCGGTCAGCGCGGTGTCGTGCACGGTGCCCTTGCGGTGCATCCAGGCGGCGTAGGTGGTGCCTTCTTCGTCCTGGATGTCCTCGGTGACGCGGAAGCCCAGGTCTTCAAGGTACTTGCGGCCGCGTGGCACATCCGGGGTGACCTGGTTGAAGTGGTCCAGGCGGACCAGCTCGCCGGCGGAGTACAGGTCATAGCGCATATGCAAGCGCTCGACGTGCTCGGTCTCGAAGAAGAACTCGTAGGGGAAGCCCAGCGGATCCTCGACGCGGACCGCATCGCCGATGCCGCGCACGAAGCCTTCGCTGCGGCGCTCGGTGCGGCAGCCCAATTCCTTGTAGTACGCCTCGGCCGCGTCGACCTCGGCGGTGGAGCGCACACGGAAGGCCATGGCCTTCAGCGCGGCCACCGGGCCGAGGGTCAGCACCAGGTTGTGGTGGATGAACTCCTCGAAGGAACGCAGGTAGATCTGGGTGTCGTCCTCGTAGGACACGTGCAGGCCGAGCACGTCCACGTAGAACTTGCGCGAGGCGGCCAGGTCGGTGACAACCAGTTCGGCGTAGGCGCAGCGCAGGATGTCCGGCGCTGGAACGGATGGGGTGGCGATGGGGTTGGAAATCTCTTTGCTCATTGTGTTGCTCCTTTGCGAATGGGCAGGATAAGTAATTAGGCGCCGAACTTCGGGGTGTGCACATCTCCCAGGGTGATGTGCACGGCCTGCTGGTCGGTGTAGAAGTCGATCGAGCGGTAGCCGCCCTCATGGCCCAGGCCCGAGGCCTTTACTCCGCCGAAGGGCGAACGCAGGTCGCGCACGTTGTGCGAGTTCAGCCACACCATGCCGGCCTCGATGTCTTGGGCGAAGTTGTGGGCACGCTTCAGGTCGTTGGTCCACAGGTAGGCGGCCAGGCCGTACTTGGTGTTGTTCGCCAGCTCCAGGGCCTCTTCCTCGGTGTCGAATGGGGTGATTCCCACGACCGGGCCGAAGATCTCTTCCTGGAAGATGCGTGCCTCCGGGGCGACGTCGGCGAATACGGTCGGAGCAACGTAGGAGCCGTTTTCCTGGCCCTCGGGCAGGTTCTCCGGGCGGCCGCCGCCGGCGACCAGGCGGCCTTCGGACTTGCCGATCTCCACGTAGCTCATGACCTTGTCGTAGTGCTCCGGGTGGACCAGCGCGCCGACCTGGGTGGTCGGATCGTGCGGATCGCCGACCTTGATGTTCTTCGCCCGGGCGGCGTAGGCCTCGACGAACTTCTCGTAGATGCCGCGCTGGACCAGGATACGCGAGCCTGCGGTGCAGCGCTCGCCGTTCAGCGAGAACACGCCGAACAGGGTGGAGTCGATGGCCGCGTCGAAGTCTGCATCGTCGAACACGATGGCAGGGGACTTGCCGCCGAGCTCCATGGACATGCCCTTGAGGTTCTCCGCGCAGTTGCGGAAGATCAGCTGGCCGGTGGAGGATTCGCCGGTGAAGGAGATCAGCGGGACCTTCGGGTGCTTGACCAGTGCGTCGCCGGCTTCCTCGCCGATGCCGTTGACCAGGTTGAAGACACCGGCGGGCAGGCCGGCCTCTTCGAAGATGGTGGCCCACAGGGAGGCGGAGAGCGGGGTGAACTCCGCCGGCTTGAGCACCACGGTGCAGCCGGAGGCGATCGACGGGGCGAGCTTCCAGGATTCGAGCATGAACGGGGTGTTCCAGGGGGTGATCAGCCCGGCGACGCCGATGGGCTTGCGGTTCACGTAGTTCAGCTGCGAGCCCGGGACCTTGAGCGCATTGTCGTGCTGGGCGACGATCAGGTCGGCGAAGAAGCGGAAGTTCTCCGCGGCGCGCTGGGCCTGGCCCTTGGCCTGGGTGATCGGCAGGCCGGTGTCGAAGGTTTCCATCTCGGCCAGGCGGTCCTGCTGGGCGACGACCGCGTCGGCGATCTTGTACAGCACGTTGGCGCGTTCGCGTGGCTTCATCATCGGCCATGGGCCGTTGTTGAAGGCCTCGGTGGCGGCGGCGACCGCGGCGTCGATGTCGGCCTGCTGGCCGGCGGCGGCGGTGGCGTAGTCCTGGTTGGTGACCGGGTCCAGGACGCCGAAGGTTTCCCCGCCGATGGAATCGACGAACTTGCCGCCGATGTAGTGCTGCAGGTGGGTCGGCAGGTTTTCCGGAACGAAGTGCTTGCTCATGGATGTTTTCCTTTCGCGTGGCTTTCAACGGTGAAAGTCATGAAATTGTGAAATCTTTTTAGGTGGCTGGGCCGAGGCTAGATGACCGAGGGGGCCATTCCGGCCTGGTCCAGATAGGCGTTGAGCGTGTTGGTGCGGTGGGTGCGGGCGGCCTCTTCGATTTCCCGGGGGGAGGCGTGGGCGCGGATGAGTTCCAGCAGGTGCTGATGCTCTTCCACCGAGGCTCTGGCGCGGTGCGGGATGTGGGTGAAGGAGCTGGCTCGCATGGCCGCGAGCCGGCGCCATCCGCGCTGCACCAGGTCCAGGATGTGCGGGTTCGGGCACTGGCTGTAGAGCTGCTGGTGGAACTCGTTGTTCAACGCGGTGAAGGCCACCGGGTTGAAGTCCTCCAGGCACTGGCGCATCGCGTCGTTCAGCTCCTGCGCCCGCTTCAGCCACGCCTCGTCCATTGCCGCCGCCGCAAGTGCGGTGGCGGCCGGTTCGATGACCGCGAGGGTCTGCATGGTGTGCAGGTACAGGGTGGAGTCGACCTGCGCGACGGTGGCGCCCACATTGCGGGTGAAGTGCACCAGACCTTCGGCTTCCAAGCGTCGGATGGCCTCGCGTACCGGGACCACCGAGCAGCCCAGTTCTTCGGCGATGGTTCCCAGAACGAGTCGGTAGCCCGGGGAGTAGGCCCCGTTGACGATCCGTTCGGAGACCAGCGCGTAGGCGACCTCTGACTTGGAATTGCTCATTACAGTTCCCAGCTGGCCAGATCCGGGGATCCGGCGTCCTTCCAGGCGTTGTACTTGGTCTTCCACTCGGCGTTCATCGGGAACAGGCCCTCGATGCCGTGGCCGCGCTGGACCATGGCGAAGATGAACTCGTCGTTGGATTCGGTGATCATCGCTTCGGCGGCGACCTCTTCGACCAGTGCCGGCGGGATCACCACGATGCCGTCCGAGTCCGCCACGATGACATCCCCGGGCTGCACCGACACGCCGCCGCAGGCCACGGTCAGGTCCTTGTCCCAGGCCACGTGCTTGCGGCCGAGGACCGCGGGGTGCGCTCCGTTGTAGAAGACCGGGATCTCCAGGTTGCTCACCGCGTCAAGGTCGCGCACGCCGCCATCGGAGATGATCGCCGCGGCGCCCAGCTGCTGGCTGCGCAGGGCGAGGATGTCGCCCAGGGTGGCCGAGCCGGTTTCCCCGCGGGCCTCCATGACCAGGATTTCGCCGTCGCCGAGGGAGTCGATGGACTGCTTCTGCATGTTGTAGCCGGCGCCGTGGGCCTTGAACAGGTCCTCGCGGTTAGGGATGTAGCGCAGGGTGCGGGCGGTGCCGATCACGCGCTTCATGCCCTTGGTGGCGCCGGGGACTTCGATGTTCACGTTGTTCAGCCCGCGCTTGCGCAGGGTGGCGGACAAGGTGGCGGTGGCCACCGCGGCGAGCTGCTCGCGGACCTTGTCGGTGAGCACCGACTTGCCGGTGACAAGCGCTGGCATGCCGGCGGTTTCGCGGTCGCCGTAGGCATCTTCCTTGTCTTTGTCGGTGACCTTTGGCTGGTTGCCGAAGGCCGCGAAGGTCTGGGTGCCCTCGACCGCGGTGGTCTTCAGCCGGCCGGTGGTGGCGCCGGAGAGCAGGTCGGTGACCTCAACCTCGACGACGTCGCCCGGGAAGAAGACGGTGGAGCCGGCCGGGGTGCCGGTGAGGATGACGTCCCCTGGCTGCAGGGTCATCTGCTGGGAAAGATCCGCGACGATCTGCGCGAAGGAGAAGAGCAATTCCGAGGTGTCGGCGTCCTGGGCGATCTGGCCGTTGACCCAGGTCTGCACGCGCAGCTTGGCTGGATCCAGCTCGGCTGCCGCGAGGGCGGTGGGGCCCATCGGGGTGTAGCCGTCGCCGGACTTCGAGCGGATGTTCGAGCCCTTGTCCGCGTACTTGATGTCGTGGACGCCGAGGTCGTTCGAGGCGGTAACCGAGCCGACGTAGCTCCAGGCTTCCTCAACCGAGACGCGGCGGGCGGCCTTGCCGATGATCAAGGCGATTTCGCCTTCGAAGGCGAGTAGCTCGGTGCCGGCCGGGCGTTCAACGGTGGAACCGGTGGTCGCCAGCGAGCTGGTGGCCTTCATGAAGTAGCTCGGGAACTTCGGGGTGCGGCCACGCTGGGCTGCCCGCGAGGAGTAGCTCAGGTGCACCGCAAGAACCTTGCCAGCCTGGGCGAAAGTTTCTTCGCTCACCGGGATCGGATTACTCATCTTTGATCTTCCCACTTTCGTCGTACATCAAATCGTATACGATCAGTGTGCGCTGAATCTCAGTGACTGTCAAGTCACTGCGCGCGATTGCTTCGCCACTGGTTGCCTGAAGTTCCTGATTGGGTGGAATTTTCCCGTGATTCCGCGGAAGTTAACTCCGATTCTTCACCTGGGCGGTCGGTTAATCAACCACTTTTCCGGGCGCGAATCGGTTGTAGAAATAGGCGCAAGTCAGCGCGATGGAGCCAGAGATCGTATATATGATCCAGTTCAAAATGGGGCAGTTGAACAGAAATGATGGCGTTGTGCTCTTGCAGGACAAATGCCTGTAGCTGGAAAGCTGCAATCGGGGTGGGTGGCGAAAAAGTAGAAAATCCGTCGGTAGCGCGATTCTTCGCCAGAAACAGGACTTCTTCTGACCTGTAACCTGTCCTTTTCACAACAAGGAGACGGACGCGCGGGTGATCGCAATGGTCAGTAGCCATTACCTTGATTCGTACGTGATATCTGGTTCAGACTCATGCCAGAAGAATTAGGGTTGGTGGAGGTTTACCCACTTGTCTTGCGAACGAACAATGTCGGGCACAGAGAACCCTGGCGTCGTCTATTCGACGAATTCACAAGTCACGCCCAGTTAGGCCGGGCGCCTGAGCTGCTCGGACATTTGACTTGAAGAGCTTACTCCTGAGGTCAAGTGCTCGCACCGCCGTAGGGAGGGAAAGCCGATGACTGCCGCTAGATGCGTCATTTCAGAAATGCGAAACTGGTACGGCAGGCCCCTTGGAGTATTCGTGGTTAAACGGGCTGCCGTACCTGTGTCTTGCTTTTAGGACTCAATAGCCTTGGATGCCTTTGAATTCTCCAAGATTTCCTCCATGAGTGGATCGGTCCGCTGCTCGTGGGCAGGCAGGTTCATCACGCTGGAGAAGAGGTTTGCCATTCGACGGGCCGACTCCAACCCTTCGCCCTCGACGGCCCATGAGTCGAAGGTGAAGGTGAGGTTCTCGTCCTTGGTGATGATCTCCAAAGTAGGACCCTTTTTTGGCCTTTCAAGGAAGCGGACGTAACGGATATCGTTCAGCGGGGTGATGCGCTCAACGGCGCCTTCTTTAGTGAGTTCGCTCTGATCAGCCACAAAGAAATATTCTGAGGCAATTCCGAGATATACGTTGTTCGCGAGGAGTCTTTCCTGATTTGCATCGGCCAAGGCAAGAACCTGTGCAGGCTCAGGAAGGGACCAAGCAAGGATATCTGTCAGTTTGCTTGGGGTCTCGGACTTGAATACGGAAACCTTCGGAGCCACGGCCCTTCGTCGGGGGAGTACCTGGCTGCGCAGATCGGCGACGGAGGCCGAGAGGGCTTCTGCCATCGCCATGGCCTCGTCAATATTGCGACGCTTCGACGTGAAGGGAAGGCTGCGTGCGGAGGGCAACAATGACAGCAATCGCACGTTGCGTTCAACCTCGGCGAGCAAGTGGGCGATTTCCAACATGGCTTCGTCATGTTCGGACTTGGTTTCCTCAACGAGGTGGGTAAGCAGACGTTCGTTTGCGTCCAGATTTTGTGCGTCGTGGCTGATGAGGCTGCCGCGCAGCGCTTGGGCGCGGTACCAAGCGAATTCGGCCATGAGCATCCCGTGAGCATCGGCGATGATCTGGTCGAAATTTTTCTGGATATAGCTTCGACTGGTTTTGGCGTCCGCATCCAGTGCCTTGAGGTGATCCCGCACGAAATCCACGAACAACTTGCGGAACTTGCGCAGATCGGCCTGACGGCTGGCCAACGGGGCAAAGATGTGCTCGTTGACCGTTCCAGCCGCCTCGGCTTCGTTCAGGGCCTGGAGGCTAGTTTCATGCAGGCCGATTAGTGTGGCCCACTGGTCTTGGTGGATGGCACGCAACACGTCACGGGTCAGCTCGATGTTCTCGTCAACCCGACGCGAGATTGAGGCGAGCTGCATTTGTAGCGCCAGCAAGACCAAGGCCGGACCCAGCATCGGCGCCAAGAGTGCACCCTGAGCCCCTACTGCGGGAAGAAGGCGTGCGTGGGCAACTAACTTCCCGTTTGCAGTAACGATGGTTCCCAGACTTTGGCCACCGGATTGCATCAACGAATTTCCTGCCTGGTTCAGAAGCTGCAGCGATTCTGGAGCCAAGCGGACAAGCCCTTGGGCTTTAGGCAGGGCGCTGGCACCCAGTGCGGCGAGGTTCCCGACACCGGCCGCGGTCGAGAGGCGGTCGGTGAGCCGCTCTCCGGCTGCCTGGCCCAGCACATTGAATTCGAGCAGGTCCATACCCTTAGGGGCGTGGTCGGCAAAAAGTAACGCATAGCCGTCTCCGACGTTCAGCAAAGTCAGTTCGGACTCAGTGGCAGCCAATGCCGACTCTGACTTATTGTCCCGGACGACGTCGGAAATTTCGGTCGTTGGATCTACTGGAGTGGACATGAAGTTCCTTTGCTGGACAGGAAGCGAATGAAGGGCGGCAATAAGGCAGGATCTGATTGGGTGAGTATCCGTGTCGACACCAGCAGTCTATCGTTCCCAATGGTCCGGGGTTGGGCGTTTCATCCGCGGTGGTGCCGATCAAGCAGCGAAGCCCCCCGGAAGTTCCACTGACGTGTGAGCTCCGGGGGCCAAAGCCACAGAATTTTCCTTAGACAGCGGTGGTGCGCGCAACTGCCGCAGCGCGTTCATCGGCTTCGCGCAGGGCACGCTCCACACGGTCCACGTCTCGCACGGCGCCCTTATCTGCGGACAATGCCATGGCGGCATAGGCACGCAGTGCGGGGGAGACCACGCGCTCGCGGTTCGCCGGGCGGTAGCCGGTAGTTGCCAGCAAACGCTCGCGGCGCTCGGCCAAAACATCATCAGCTACATTCAGCGTCAGGTCGCGGGTCGGGATGTCGATGGAGATCGAATCGCCATCCTCAACCAGGGCGATGATGCCACCGGACGCCGCCTCGGGGGAGACGTGTCCAATGGATAGTCCCGAGGTGCCGCCGGAGAAACGGCCATCGGTGATCAGCGCGCATGACTTGCCCAGGCCGCGGCCCTTGAGGAAGGAGGTTGGGTAGAGCATTTCCTGCATGCCCGGACCGCCCTTGGGGCCCTCGTAGCGGATGACCACTACATCGCCGGCCTTCACCTGCTTGTTCAGGATCTTCTCTACCGCTTCGTCCTGGGACTCGCAGACTACCGCCGGACCGGTGAAGCTCCAGATGGAGGGGTCCACGCCAGCGGTCTTGACCACGGCACCATCCACGGCAATGTTGCCGCGCAGCACAGCCAATCCGCCGTCCTGGGAGTAAGCGTGCTCCACCGAGTGGATGCAGCCTTCGGCGGCGTCGGTATCCAGTTCTTCCCAGCGCGCGGACTGCGAACCGGCGGTGGAGGAACGTACCCCGCCCGGAGCGGCGTGCCACAATTCGAGGGCCACGTCGGTGGCTTTGCCGCCGCGGATATCCCAGTCGTCCAGTACCTCGCCCATGGTGGCGGCGTGCACGGTGTTCACCGTGTCATCGAGCAGTCCTCCGCGGCGCAGTTCGCCGAGGATGGCCGGGATGCCACCGGCACGGTGGACATCTTCCATGTAGTAGATCTTCCCTGCGCCGGCGGAGTTCGGGGCGACCTTGGCAAGGCAGGGTACCCGGCCGGAAATTTCATTGATTTCTTCCAAGCCGAACTCGACGCCAGCCTCGTGGGCGGCGGCCAGCAGGTGAAGAATCGTGTTGGTGGAACCGCCCATGGCAATATCCAGGGTCATCGCGTTGCCGAAGGCCTCGATGGTGGCGATATTGCGTGGCAGTACCGTCTCGTCGCTGTCCGCGTAGAAGCGGTTGGCGATATCCACGATGGTCTTACCGGCGTTTTGATACAGTGCGGTGCGTGCGGTGTGAGTAGCCAAAGTAGAACCGTTGCCCGGCAGGGCCAAGCCCATGGCTTCGGTGAGGCAGTTCATCGAGTTTGCGGTGAACATGCCCGAGCAGGAGCCGCAGGTGGGGCAGGCCGATTCCTCAATGCGCAGCAGGTCCGCGTCCGAGACGTTTTCGTTCACTGCCTCGGAGATGGCATCCACCAGGTCCAGGGTGCGCACGGTGCCGTCGACCAGGGTGGCGCGTCCTGATTCCATCGGGCCGCCGGAGACGAACACGGTAGGAATATTCAAGCGCAGGGCGGCCATGAGCATGCCCGGGGTGATCTTGTCGCAGTTGGAGATGCAGATCAGCGCGTCGGCGCAGTGTGCGTTGACCATGTATTCGACCGAGTCGGCAATCAGATCGCGCGAAGGCAGCGAGTAGAGCATGCCGCCGTGACCCATGGCGATGCCGTCGTCCACGGCAATGGTGTTGAATTCGCGGGGGATCCCGCCGGCCTCGATGATGGCATCGGAGACGATGCGGCCCACCGGCTGAAGGTGGGTGTGGCCGGGAACGAATTCGGTGAAGCTGTTGGCCACGGCGATGATCGGCTTGCGGCCGAGATCAGCGCCGTTGACGCCGGCTGCGCGCAGCAGTGCGCGGGCGCCTGCCATGTTGCGGCCGTGGGTAATGGTGTGCGAGCGATAAGTGGTCATCCTCAAATCCCATCATAGATTTGTTCGCTAACCCAGACGGCCTTGATACTAGTAGTACTACTACCACGTTGAGGAGAAGTGCCCATGGATGCCGAGCAGAGACGCCGCGATGAGCTGGCGGCTTTCCTCAAGGACCGCCGGGCGCGCGCAGACCGCGATGCGCATGGGCTGCCGGCGGTGGGCCGCAGCCGGCTGCGCGGCCTGCGCCGCGAGGAAGTCGCGACCCTGGCCGGCGTTTCGGTGACCTGGTATACGTGGCTGGAGCAGGCGCGGGATATCAACCCCTCACGCCAGGTGCTGGTCTCACTGGCCCGGCTGTTTCGGCTGACGCCAGTGGAGAGCACCTACCTGTTGTCTCTGGGCGGGCATCGGGAGATCGTCCGGGAATCCTCGGTCGGGATGACGCCGGCGCTGCAGCGACTGCTCGACGCCCTGGGCTTCCCGGCGTTCCTGCTCGGCTCGGACTGGTCCATCATCGGATGGAACGAAGCCTATGCGCAGCTGTATCCGCGGATCGTTTCGTTGGATGAGGGGGACCGGAACCTGCTCTGGCTGGTGTTCACCGACGCCGCGTTGCGCGAAATGCTGCCGGATTGGGAAGAGCAAAGCCGCAGCTTTGTCGGAAGCTTCCGCGCGGAAACCCGAGGGTGGCTGAACCCGGCGGGGGACAGCGGCATCGTTGCCCGGGTATCGGCGGCCTCGCCGGAATTCGCGGCGATTTGGAAGCAACGCGACGTGGCGGGATTCCGCACTGGAGAACGGCTATTCCGGCACCCGGCAAAGGGCGTGACCCGCTACGAACAGCACAATCTGGTCCCCGCGGAGGCCTCGGATCTCACCTTGCTCTGCTATACGCCGGTCTAGCGCTGCACGCTGCCTCTCCTGTGCCGCCCGCTAAAATGACTAGGCACGAAATCATGCATTCATGGAGCTCGGCAGGCAAAGCTGGATTTTGCAGGACCGGCGCGTCAGAAGTCACAACTGAAGCAGCTGGAGAGCATTCCTTTCGGCATTGCGTTCACCGTCGTCAAGTTGAAGGTGTAGGACCGCACCGGATGGAACCGGAGGATCCTTCGGCATGTCCGATCCTGTTCGCACCTTATCTTTCAGCGAACAACATTCAGCCCTTCAGGAACTCCAGCGCCTTCTCCTTGAACTCGTGGCTGGTCACCGCGTTTGAGTGGTTGCGTCCGGCGAGCCACAGCACCTCATTGGCGGTACCCGCATCCTTCAGCAGTCGGCGCAGATGGGGCATGGTCGTGGCCAGCTCATCTCGATCCCCGGCGACGAGCAGCGTCGGAACCGTGGGCACCTTGGCGGCTGGATCGTACGGCTCGGATTTGATCGCTTCGATCAGCTCGAATAACGCGGTGAGATCGTTGCTTGGCTCGGCCGCGGCGATCTTCATGATGGTCGCGGTGTAATCATCATTGATTTCTTCGCCGGTAGCCTGGTTGGCGCGTGCCTGATCCAAGGCGAAAGCGGCCAGCGGATCGCCGGCGCCGGGGCCGCCGATCACCAAATGCTCCACCAGATCCGGGTTGTAAGCGGCGAATTCCCACGCGAGGCGTGAGCCGAGAGAATAGCCGATCACGTCAACCGGACCCTCATCGCGATCCATGACGATCGCTGCCAATGCCTGGCGAATCTGGCTCGGTGCCCAGCTGCCGCTATTGCGGCGGGGACCCTCGCCGTGGCCCGGCAGGTCGATGAGCAGCACGTTACGTCCGGCATCGGTGAAATATTTCAGCCACCGCGAACGCGCCCAATTCAATTCGCCGGATGAGGCGAAACCGTGGATGAAAAGCACGGATGGGCCGTTCACCTCAGTCTTTGCGGGAATCACTCGAAGATTAAGATCCAGGGTCATGCCTTCGATCATAGGTCATTCTGATCAGCGATTGTGATCTGGAGCTAGCGCGGCAGTGGGGTTAATGTCAGAATGACTCTAACCAAAGTTGAAACACTGGAAATGAGGCAAGGCATAGATGTCATCGGCACCCGGATGGGCCAACGTCGACGAGCGGCGCAATCTGCCGCCCGCACTCGCCGTCTCCACCGTGATCCTCGGGATCCGGGAGGGGCAAGATGGCGGACCGGACAAGCTCTGCCTGCCGCTGGTGCGCCGGATCCGCCAGCCGCACGCCGGAAGGTGGGCATTGCCCGGCGGTCCGGTGGAACCCCGCGAATCCCTGGGCCAGGCCGCCGGACGGAGCCTGGCCGACACCACCGGACTGCGGCCCAGCTACCTCGAGCAGCTCTACACCTTCGGGGATATCGACCGCTCGCCCACCGGGAGGCTGGTGACCATCGCGTACTTCGCGCTGCTCAACGCCGACCAGGTGGGGACCACGGTGCGCGACGAGAACGTGGCCTGGTTCGATATCGATGACCCGCAGATCGCCCAGCTGGCCTTCGACCACCGCAAGATCGTGGACTATGCGCTGTGGCGGCTGCGGAACAAGACCGAGTACGGGCAGATCGCCCACCGGCTGCTCGGCGAGCGGTTCACCCTGGCGGCCCTGCGCGGAGTGTACGAAGCGATTCTGGGACGGCGCCTGGACCCGGCGAACTTCCGGCGCACGCTGAAGAGCACCGCGACCATCGAGGCCACCGACGAATACCTCGCCGGCGGGCAGCACCGCCCGCCGCGGCTTTACCGCTATGTGGGCCATGGGCCGGATCCGCTGGAAGTCGACCCGCAGCAAAGCTAAGCACCCCCGACTCACCGATTTTTTGGCAAGGAATGGACAACACACCATGAGCACGCAACTCACCGATAACAACTCCGGATCCGTGGCGCAGAACATCACCCGGCTGACCCTGCTGGCCCCGGGCTCCACCTGCTCCACCGAACTGGCCTCCAATCCCTGGGACACCCCGGCCGGATACGGTCCGGGCGCCTCGCAGGAGGACAAGATCCCGTCCGGCTACCCGGTGCAGGGCAGCTTGCCGGAGGAATACCTCAAGGCCAGCGATGCCGAACTCGATACCCGCATCCGCGCCGCCAAGGACACCCTGGGGGAGCGTGCGGTGATCCTCGGGCACTTCTACCAGCGCGACGAGGTGGTGCAGTATGCGGACTTCGTGGGCGACTCCTTCCAGCTGGCCAATGCGGCGCTGACCCGCGACAAGGCCGAGGCGATCGTCTTCTGCGGCGTGCATTTCATGGCCGAGACCGCCGACATTCTCTCGCGCCCCGAGCAGGCGGTGATCCTGCCGAACCTGGCCGCGGGCTGCTCCATGGCCGATATGGCCGATGGCCCCAGCGTCCAGCAGTGCTGGGATGAGCTCACCGAGCTGTACCTGGACGAAGAAGATGACGGCCGGATGCCGGTGATTCCGGTGACCTACATGAACTGCTCGGCCGAGCTGAAGGCCTTTGTGGGACGCAACGGCGGGCTGGTGTGCACCTCCTCGAACGCCGCGACGGTGCTTGAATGGGCCTTCGAGCGCGGGCGCCGGGTGCTGTTCTTCCCGGACCAGCACCTGGGCCGCAATACCGCCAAGGCCATGGGGATTCCGCTGGAAAACATGCCGATGTGGACCCCGCGCAAGGCGCTGGGCGGAAACAGCGAGGAAATCATGCGCGAGGCGCAGGTGATCCTCTGGCACGGGTTCTGCTCGGTGCACAAGCGCTTCAACACCAACCAGATCGCCAAGGCCCGCGAGGACTACCCGGGTGTGCGCGTGATCGTGCACCCCGAATGCCCGATGGAGGTGGTGGATGCCGCCGATGAGGCAGGGTCCACCGATTACATCCGCCGGGCTATCGCCGAGGCCACCGAGCCGACGGTGTTCGCCATCGGCACCGAGATCAACATGGTCAACCGGCTGGCGGCCGAATACCCGCAGCACACCATCTTCTGCCTGGATCCGGTGATCTGCCCCTGCTCCACGATGTACCGCATCCACCCGGGCTATCTGGCTTGGGTGCTGGAGGAACTCGTGGAAGGACGCGTGGTCAATCAGATCCGCGTGCCTCAAAACCAGCAGGCAGACGCCAGGATCGCCCTGGACCGCATGCTCGCGGCCAAGCCATGAATGAAAGCACCGGGAAGCGGATCGTCATTATCGGTTCCGGGGTCGCCGGGCTGAGCGCCGCACTGGAAGCGGTGCGCCTCGGCTTGACGGTGACGGTGCTGACCAAGGATGCGCTCGGGGACGGGAACAGCAAGCTCGCCCAGGGCGGGCTCTCGGCGGTGACGGCACAAGGTCTGGCCGCCGGAGACAGCGTGCAGACCCATGTGGCGGACACCTTGAAGGCCGGGGCCGGGCACTGCGGGCACCATGCCGTGCAGGAAATGTGCGGCGCGGCCGGGAGCCTGGTCGCCAGCCTGGAAGAGTACGCGGTGGCCTTCGACAAGAACACGGATGGAAGCTACCAGCTGGGGCTGGAGGCGGCGCATAGTGCGCACCGGATTCTGCACGTGGATGGGGATGCCACCGGTGCGGGGTTGATCCAGGCGCTGCGACGGGCCGTGCGCTCCGCCCAGGCGGCCGGGCAACTGGAGATTATCGAGCATGCGCTGGCCGCCGAGCTCGAATTTTGTGCCCAGCGGCTCGGCGCGGTCCGCTACCTGCACGGCGATGAAGAGCTAATGCTGGAAGCCGACGCGGTGCTGCTGGCCACCGGGGGATTGGGCACGCTCTACCAGGCGAGCACCAACCCGAAGGGCGCCACCGCGGACGGGATCGCTCTGGCCGCCCAGGCCGGCGCGGTGATTAGCGATGCCGAATTCATCCAATTCCACCCGACCCTGGTGGACCCCGAAGCCTACCCGGGAGCCGGAATGATCAGCGAGGCGGTGCGCGGCGAAGGCGCAATCCTGGTCACCGAAACCGGTGACCGCTTCATGCCGGGGATGCACCAGCGGGCCGAGCTCGCCCCGCGCGATGTGGTCGCCCGGGCGATCCACGCGCAAAACCTTGCCGGGCACCGGGTATTTCTCGACGCGCGGGGCGTGGAAGCAGAGCGCGGAGCCGGGTTCCTGGCGCGGCGTTTCCCCTCGATCTCTGCGCGGCTGAAGGACGCCGGGCTGGACCTGGCCGCGGAGCCGATTCCCGTGGTGGCCGCCCAGCACTATGCCATGGGCGGGATCCACACCGATACCCACGGACGCAGCAGCGTGCCCGGGATCTATGCGGCGGGGGAATGCGCGAACACCACCGTGCACGGGGCGAACCGGCTGGCGAGCAATTCGCTGCTCGAAGCGATGGTCTTCGCCCGCAAGGCGGTGGCGGCCATGGCCCGGGACGAGCCCGGAAGCGCCTGCGAGCTGGATAACGTGGAGCTCGGCGCCTTGCCGCCGGGGCGCAACGACGCGCCCTTGGAACTGCCGCAGCTGCAGGCGCTGGCCAGCGTGCACCTCGGCGTGCACCGCACCTGGCAGGGCCTGCAAGCCTTGATCCGGGTGCTGGGCTCCAGCGCCCCGGTGGCCCAGGGGCGGCGCGAACTGATCGAACTGGGCAACCTCTGGATCACCGCGCGGATAGTCGCCCAGGCGGCCGCCGCGCGCGGGGCCAGCCTCGGCGCGCACCATCGGCTCGACGGCGCGAGCCCGGGCGAGCACACCACCACACGATACGGCTGGGTTCTGGATGCTGCGCAGCACACCGGCAGCCGGCCACAAAGCAAGGAAGTCAACGCGTGAACCAGCCAATCCACCCGGTGCCCACCGCGGCCATCGACCGCATCCTCGAATTCGCCTTTGCCGAGGACAATCCGCGCGGGGATCTGACCGCTGATACCATCGTGCCCGCCGGGGCCAAGGCCACCGCCGCGGTGCGGGCCCGCGAGGCAGGGGTCATGGCCGGCGGCGCCGTCTTCGCCCGGGCGATGAAAATGGTCAACCCGGAGATCCACGTGGTCCAGCTCGTCAAGGAGGGGCACGTCTTCGAGACCGGGGATAGGCTGCTGACGGTGGCCGGTCCGGCCGCCTCGGTATTGACCGCCGAACGGGTGGCGCTGAACCTGCTGCAGCGGATGAGCGCGATCGCCACCGCCACGCGTCAGCTGGTGGACCTGGTGGCGCACACCAACGCAAGGATCGCCGATACCCGCAAAACCACCCCGGGGCTGCGCGTGCTCGAACGCTATGCGGTGCGCTGCGGCGGCGGAGTGAACCACCGCGACAACCTCTCCGAGGCGTTCATGGCCAAGGACAACCACCTGGCCTTGCTGGATGACGGCGAGGAACTTACCACGGCGTTGAAATCGGTGCGCGCCCGGCTGGGGCACACCACCGCCATGGAGGTGGAGGTGGACTCCATCGACCAGCTTCCGGCGGTGCTGGCGGCGAAGGTGGATGTGATCATGCTGGATAACTTTGCGCTGGCGGATCTGCCGGCGGCCATCAAGCTGATCGACGGGCAGGCGATCATCGAGGCCAGCGGCAATGTGCGCGCCGAGACGGTGGCGGGCATCGCCGAGACCGGGGTGGATATCATCTCCTCCGGGGCGATCACCCACTCGGTGCAGGCCATCGACCTGGGGCTGGATATGGTGGTTGCATGATCTACATGGATGCCGCCTCCACCGCTCCTCCGCGCCAGGAGGTGCTGGACCTGGTCACCCCGCTGCTGACCAGCAACTTCGGCAATCCCGCCTCGCTGCACGAGCTGGGGCACCAGGCCAAGCGCGCCAACGACTGGGCTCGCGCGCAGGTTGCGGCCGCATTGGGCGTCACCGAGCCGGAAATCTACTTCACCTCCGGCGGTACCGAGGCGGATAACACCGCGATCATCGGCGCCGCGCTCGCAGCGGCGCGCGGCAAGGTCGTGGTGACCAGCTCCATCGAGCATCCGGCGGTGCTCGAGGCCTGCGCCTATCTGGTGAACTTCCACGGATTTGAGCACCGGATGATTCCGGTGGATGCGTATGGAATGGTGCGCCTCGATGAGGCGGCGGCGCTGATCGACGAGCAGGTTGCAGTGGTCTCGGTGATGGCGGTGAACAACGAGGTGGGCACGATCCAGCCGATCGCCGAAATCGCCCAGCTGGCGCGGGCGGCCGGTGGGCTCATGCACACCGATGCGGTGCAGGCCGCCGGCTGGCTGGATTTGGCGCAGCTGGCCGCGCAGGTGGATGCCTTGAGCCTGTCCGGGCATAAGATCGGAGCGCTCAAGGGCAGCGGGGTGCTGTACTTCTCCAAAGATCACGCGCTGGTGCCGCTGCTGCACGGCGGCGGGCAGCAGGGCGGGGTGCGTTCGGGCACCGAAAATCCGGCCGCCGCGGTGGGCATCGCCCGCGCCCTGTCGCTCTGCGCCGAACAGCGCCTGGCCGGAGTGGGGGATAGCTACGGCGACTATCTGATCGAACGCATCAGCAAGGGCCTCAACTCCGAAGAAGAAGGCCTGGTCCAGCTGACCGGGCATCGAGAGCAGCGTGTGGGCGGGATCGTCTCCTTCGTCTTCCCGCGCACCGCGGGGGAGACCGTGCTGATCGAATTGGAACGCCGCGGGGTGCTCTGCTCCTCGGGTTCGGCCTGCTCGGCCGGAAGCACCGACCCCTCGGCGGTATTAACCGCGATGGGCTACGAGGCGGAACTGGCGCACACCGCCGTCCGGCTGTCCTTCACCCGGGGGATCAAGGAAAACGAAATCAGCCAGGTAGCCAGCGCCGTGGTGGCCACGGTCAAGGCGCTGGTTGGCTAAGTCCCCGAAGCAGGACCGGGACGATATAACAGTTCGCTTGTTGACCGCGAACTCAGGGCAACGGCAGCGGCTGCACGGTGCCCGAACTGTGCGGGATTCGTTGGGCGCGATTAGCGCTCGGCGATGAAGCGCTTGGTCACCGCCAGATCCCTATCACCCAGCCCGGCGTCGATGACCTCGTCCACCGCCTGCCGCAGGGCAGGCAGCAACACTGCGTGCGTACTGGTAGCCTCGGCGAGCTCCCGCGCGCAGTCGAGGTCCTTGCGCAGATACTTGATGACCCCGGATGGCGAATCGTCCCCGCTTACCAAGCGATCCCTGCGGCTGTCCAGCAACCGCGAAGAAGCGTAGCCGCCACCTAGCAATTCCCACATGGCCGCGAGATCCAGTCCCGAGCGTTCAGCCAAGACGGAGGCCTCTCCCAAAGCGAAGATCGTGGCGCTCACCACCAGCTGATTGCATGCCTTGGCCACCTGGCCCGCACCGAGCTCACCCAGCCGTACGGCAGTGCCGCAAGGTGCCAGCATTTGGGCGGCCCGGTGGCAGTGCTCCTCGACGCCGCCGAGCATGATCGACAACGTCCCCGCCTTCGCCCCGTCCTCTCCACCCGAGACCGGCGCGTCAACCAGGACAATGCGCTCGCCGTGCGTTCGGTGCAGTCGTCCGGCCAAGTTGCGCACTCCCGGAGCCGAGCAGGTGGAGCCAATGGCCAGCAACAAGGCCGGCGCCGCAGCGGTACGGCGCTCCAGGCCCGCCAACAGTCCGTCAACCGCGTCCAGGCATTCGATGATCTGTGGCAGATCGGGGAGCATCAGCAGGATTTCATCGCAGGAAGCTGCCAGATCCGCAGGGGTTTCGCACCAATGGATACTCCCCGATACCTGCGAACCTTCCGAATCGAGGTCGGATAGAACTTGCCTCGCCGGACGGCTTGAGGTGACATATGCGTCCCCATGCCCGGCCGCAAGCAGGCGGGCCATGGGCCAGCCCATGGCCCCCAGCCCGATAACTCCCACGCGGTTTGGCCGTTCTTCGGTCACAGCATTCATGGGCTAATCCTCTGTCTTTGGGCGCCGCAGCTAACTCTCGACACACGTGGTCAATATGTAGAACTCTGTTCAATATACTGTCTAAGCGGTTATGCTGTCATCTAAACGGAAGGATGAAGGAACCATGAATCCAATGAAACAGAAGCTGCGGGTGGGCATCGCCGTAGATTTGCCGGACGCAGACCTCGAATTGATCAGCGAATTTGAGCCCCGGCTCGACCTGGTCCACGAACCTGGGCTCTATCGTCCGCATCGCTGGAACGGCGACTGGGAAGGCGACCCGGATTTCACCCGGACACCAGCGCAGAACGAGCGCTACACCCGCATGCTGAACTCGGTGGACGCGCTGTTCGGAATCCCCGATGTCAACCCGGCCCTGCTGGGCGAGACGGTGCGCGCCAATGGGGATCTGCGCTGGGTGCACACCACGGCCGCCGGGGGAGGCGCGCAGGTCAAGGCCGCCGGGCTGACTGCCGCGGAGCTGGAGCGCGTAGCCTTCACCACGAGCGCCGGGGTGCATGGTTCCACTTTGGCCGAGTTCGCGCTCTTCGGGGTGCTGGCCGGGGCCAAGAACCTGCGCAAGCTTCAGGCAGACCAGGCGCAAAAGCTGTGGCCGGCCGAACGCTGGCGCATGCGCCATCTGGACGAGATGACTGTTCTAGTGGTGGGCCTCGGCGGCATCGGTGCCACGGTGGCCGAGCGCTTCAAGGCCTGCGGCTCCACCGTCTGGGGAACCTCGCGCAGCGGGAAGGCGGTGCCCGGGGTGGACCGGCTGATCGACCCGTCCCAGCTGGCGCAGGCCGCGGGCAAGGTGGATGCCATTGTGGCCACCCTGCCGGGGACCGCAAGCACCGAGGGACTACTTGGCTCCGAGGTCTTTGCCGCGGTGCGGCAGGGAACAATTCTGGTGAACGTGGGACGGGGCACCGTGGTGGACGAAGCGGCCCTGATCCCCGCTTTGAACGACGGGCGGATCGGCTTCGCCGCGTTGGACGTGGTGGCCCACGAACCGCTGGTGGCCACCAGTGCACTCTGGGATCATCCCAGCGTGCTCATTAGCCCGCATACGGCTGCGCTCAGCGATCAGGAGACTAGTCGGATCGCCCGCCTGTTCGCGCAAAACGCGACGTGCCTGCTGGACGGAAAGCTGTTGCGCAACCGGGTGGATACCGTAGAGTTCTACTGATGACAAGCGTAAATGAGGCGGAAAGCGAAGCAGCTGAACGTGCCACGCGTGACCCCGCGCCCGCGGTCAGCCGTGCACTGGGCATTCTGGGACTTCTGGCCGAGTCTGATGGGCGGGCGTTGTCGCTGAGCGAATTGGCCCGCACTCTGGGCATCGCCAAATCGTCCTGCGCCAATCTCTGCCAGGCCCTGGAAGATGGCGATATGATCCGGCGCACCAGCGAAGGATTCGGGCTGGGCCGCCGCACCGCCGAACTCGGCGGCGCCTATTCGCTGCAATTCAACCAGGTGCGTGAATTCTTCGGCCTGATCTCCTCCTCGCCAACCTTGCGCGGCGAGGTAGTGCAGATCGCCATGCTGGACGGCGCCGATGCGCTGTACCTCGCCCGCCATGAGGGTCGCGCCCCCTACCGGTTCGGCACGCCGCTCGGATCGCGCCTTCCCGCCGTATTCAGCGCCGCCGGCAACGCCCTGCTGCTTTCGCTAGATGCCCTGGAGCTGGAGCAGCTGCTCGCACCGGTACTGCCGCTGCGCAGCGGGGTAGACGGATTGGAATTGAACCTCGACGAGCTGCAGGGTCGACTGGAGATGGCTCGCCAGCGCGGCTACGCCGTGGACGAGGGGCATTCCACCGTTGGCGTGCTCGGAGTTGCCGTGCCGCTGCCGGCTTGGTCGCCCGGAGATCCGCCGCTGGCCCTAGGGGCTGCGATACCATCCGACCAAGCTGATCAGGTGCGCATCGCCGCCATTGGAACCGCGCTTCGCGAGGTCGCCGCGCGGCTGGAGAACCCTTGGCGAGCACGCACCGCACGCGACTGAGCAACTACGCGGGAATGTCCGCATTGCCGTCAAAGAGCAACCCCGTTGCCCCTTTTAGGGGCGGCGGGGTTGCTCTTTTTTGACCGTTCGGGGGTTCGGATCGCAAAAACGTCGTTCAGTGGGTTGTACGACGTTCGCTATGCTGATATCTTCGATGCACAGGAAGAAGTGATGCGACTCACTCGTTGAAGGAGACCTCCATGAACACCACACCAGCCACACCCACCGGGTTGGACGGACCCGCCGCGGATCCGAACTACGCCAAGAACCTGCAGCGGGCCACGCTCGCAGCCAGCATCGGCAGCGCCCTGGAGTATTTCGACTTCGCGCTCTACGGACTGGCCACCGCACTGATCTTCAACGTGCTGTTCTTCCCGCAGGCAGATCCCGCCATGGCCACGGTGGCGGCCTTCGCGACCTTCGGCGTCGGATTTGTCGCCCGCCCCTTCGGCGGCCTGTTCTTCGGAATGCTCGGCGATCGTCTGGGGCGCAAGCTCGTGCTGATCATTACGATCATGCTCATGGGCGGGGCCTCCACGCTGATCGGCGTGCTGCCCACCTACGAAACTGCCGGGATGTGGGCGCCGGCCCTGCTGGTGCTGCTGCGCCTGCTCCAGGGCTTCGGAGCCGGCGCCGAACAGGCCGGAGCTACCGTATTGATGGCCGAATATGCTCCGCCGGCGCGCCGAGGATTCTTCTCCGCGCTGCCATTCATCGGAATCCAGGCCGGTACCCTGCTGGCCGCGGTGGTCTTCTCGCTGCTGACCATGCTGCCCGAGGAAGCCCTGATGACTTGGGGTTGGCGTGTGCCTTTCCTCGCGTCCTTTGCCTTGATCATCCTGGCGGTACTCATCCGCGCCAAGCTCGAGGAGACGCCGACCTTCGTGGAGATGGAGAAGCGGGACCAGGTTTCCGAGCACCCGCTGCGGGAACTATTCCGCAACGGGCTGCCCGGCGTGCTGGTGGGCATCGGCCTGCGCATGGGGGAGAACGGCGGATCCTACATGTTCCAGGGGCTAGCGCTGAGCTTCTTCGTCACCGTTGTCGGACCGGAAGCCGACAAGGGCTTGCTGACCTGGGGCGTGACCATCGGTTCGCTAATCGGAGTGTTCACCGTTCCCTTCGCCGGGGCCCTTTCGGACCGCTATGGGCGGCGGATCATCTACCGTTTCGGTGCCGTCTTCATGCTGGCCTATTCCATCCCGGCCTGGTGGGCCCTGACGCTGGGCAACCATGCACTGGCCATCGCCGTGATCGCAGTGGGTATCGGGGTGGCCGTATGCACCATGCTCGGCCCGCAGTGCGCCATGCTGCCCGAACTCTTCGGCAGCCGCCACCGCTACCTGGGTGTGGCTATGGCCCGCGAGCTTTCCGCGGTGCTGGCCGGCGGCCTGGCCGGTGTGCTCGGCGCGTACCTGATCGCCATCACCGACGCGAACTGGCTGGTGCTTGGCCTCTACATGGCTGCACTGGCCGCAATCACCGTTGCCTCCACCTTCCTGGTACCCGAAACCCTGCGCCGGGACCTGACCCGCACCGATGACGCGGTCAAGATTTCCTCGGTGGAAGCCGGAGACGACGTCTGGCTGGCCGGGAGCCAAGGTGCGGGAGCCTCTGTGGTCACCGCGCACACCTCCTTCACCGCAGAACGCACGGTCTCCGCGGGAGAGAAGCATTGAGCCCGGCGGCGGAGCACGGCTTCGACCTGGGCGGAAAGCTCGCCTTGGTGACCGGAAGCTCGCGCGGCATCGGCCGTGCGCTGGCCGCGGGGCTTTCCGCGGCCGGAGCCACCGTGATCGTGCACGGGCGGAACGAGGGTGCGGTACGGGCCACCGCCACGCAGATCGCCGCCGGAACCGGGCGGCCGGTGCACACCACGGTCTTCGACGTCACCGACGAGGCTGCGGTGGAAACCGCGCTGGCTGCGCTGGCGGCCGAGCATGGAGTGCTGGACATCCTGGTCAACAACGCCGGCATGCAGCTGCGCGCACCAATCACCGAATTCTCGCTCAAGGATTGGCATACCCTGATCGAGACGAACCTGACCAGTGCCTTCCTCATGTCCCGCGCGGTGGCATCCTCGATGGCCAAGCGCGGGAGCGGACGCATCATCAACATCGGTTCGGTCCAATCCCAGCTGGCCCGCCCCGGAATCACGCCCTATGCGGCAACTAAGGGCGGGATTGTGATGCTCACCCGCGGGTTGTGCGCGGAACTGGCCCCGCACGGCATCACCGCCAACGCCCTGGCTCCGGGCTATTTCAGCACCGAGCTGACCGCCGCCCTGGTGGCGGACGCGGAATTCTCCGCCTGGGTGGCCCAGCGCACGCCGGCCGGACGCTGGGGGCAGGTCCAGGAGCTGGTCGGGCCGCTGGTCTTCCTGGCTTCGGACGCGGCCACCTTTGTCAACGGCCAGGTGCTCTACGTCGACGGCGGGATGACTTCCGTTGTCTAGTCCCGAAAACCTGGCGGTGGTAGCGCACGCTGCAGATGATGTGCGCCTGGAAATCCTTCCAGAGCCGGTTCCGGCAGCAGATGAAGCGGTAGTGGAGATCGCCTACGGCGGGATCTGCGGCTCGGATCTGCATTACTGGAAGCACGGTGCGGCAGGCGCCTCGATCCTGCGCGAGCCGATGGTGCTGGGCCACGAGGTGGTGGGCACGGTGCATACCGCCGCTGCCGATGGCTCCTCGCCTCCGGCAGGCACGAACGTGGCAGTGCACCCGGGCACCGCCCATGCCGACGGAGAGACCCGCTGGCCACAGGACAAGCCGCATCTGGCACCCGGTGCCACCTACCTGGGCTCGGCGGCCCGCCTGCCGCATACCCAGGGTGCCTTCGCCCGGCGGGTGGCTCTGCCCTCGCGGATGCTGCGGGTGCTGCCAGCAGGTCTGGAACTGCGCACTGCGGCTCTGGCCGAGCCTGCCTCGGTGGCCTGGCATGCGGTGCAGCGCGCGGGCTCGGTGGATGGCCGGAGCGTAGCGGTCATTGGCGGCGGGCCAATCGGCCTGCTCTGCGTGGCCGCGGCCAAGGCCCTGGGCGCGTCGCGGATTGTGCTCAGCGATTTGGCGCAGGCTCCGCGGGATCGCGCGGAGCAGCTTGGCGCCGACGAAACCATTGACGCGACGGACGCGCAGCAGATCGCGGCTATTGCCGCCGACGTGGTCATCGAGGCCTCCGGTTCGGTGCCTGGGTTGGCCTCGGCCATCAGCGCGGCACTGCGCGGCGGCACGGTCATCATGGTAGGCCTGCAACGCCAGGGCGAGGTCGCGGTGCCCATGGCGCATGCCATCGCACGCGAGCTGGATCTGCGCGGCGCCTTCCGCTTCAATGACGAGATGGACCGAGTGCTGGCGGCGCTGGCAGATGACTCGCTGGACGTGGATGGGATCGTGACTCACACCTTCGCGGCCCGGGACCTCCACGGTGCGCTGAAGACGGCGCTGAACAGTGAGGAATCGGGAAAGGTGCTGCTGGACTTCCGCGGCTGAACGGCGAATGTTGCTGGCTCCCAAGTGGTGGTGTCCCCACGGCAAACGCCGCGAGGACACCACCACTTTTATTTACTGCCGCCGGTAGCACCCGCGGTCCCAGAGGAACAAGCGGAGTTGGCCGAAAACCTCATGGTGACGATGCACTGCCTGCGCGGGGCTTTCGTGACCCGCTGAATGGCCCCCCTGATGCTTGCCTTCGTATTGAAATCCGGGGCATGGGACTGGAAGCGGAAGCTCCGCTATGTTTCCATGACTTCATGAGGATCGTGCTGGTCGAGGGGGAAAGCGACGCGGTGGCGGTGCGGACGCTGGCCGCAAGGCTGCAGATGCCCGTCCCGCGGGTGCTGCCGGTGGGCGGATCCAAGGGCGCCCGCCGTGCCGCCCAGCAACTGGCAGGCGCGCAGTTGTTCGGCTTGGTGGACGCCGCCGAGCGGCGCGACTTCGAACGCGTACTGGCAACGGTGTTCGTCTGCGACCCCGATCTGGAAGACGAATTCATCCGGGCGCTCGGACCGCTGGGCGTCGAATCGGTGATCGCCGGGCAGGGAGAGCTGGGGTCCTTCCGCCGCTTGCAGGCCCAGCCCTACCAGCGGAACCAGCCCGTGGAACGGCAGCTGGCCAGATTCTTCGGCGGGCGCAGCGGCAACAAGGTGCGCTACGCGCGGCTGCTGGCGCAGGCGGTGCCGCTGGAGGACATCCCGGCTGCGCTCGCGGCCTTGCTTGAGTGTCTTGGCTGCTCGCATGCTCCGGAGGAAGCCTGAGCACTCGAGTACGCCGCAGATCCACCTTGGAGACTGTGGATACTACCTGAGGTAAGTTCCCGAGACCCAGCCCGTCTTCGACTTGTACTTCACCGGGTACCAACCGGACTTCTTCGACCCGGTGACTTCGACCTTTTTGCCCTTCGGGATGGTCAGGATGATCTTTTTCTTGGTGCTGTTGCCGGTACGCATATTCAAGTTCGCCGTCGTCTGCTTGGCGCTGGTCTTTTTCTTTGGCGTGCTTTCGCTCTTCGGCTTGGACTTCTTCGGCGCGGAGGTATTGGCCAAGTACGTCCCGGAGACCCAGCCGGTCTTCGACTTGTAGGTCACCTGCAGCCAGCCGGAGGTGCTCTTGCCCGTGGCCTTGACGCGCTTGCCCTTCGGGATCGTGAGGATGACGCGGTTGCCCGTGCCGGCGTCGGTGCGCATGTTCAGGTTTGCGGTGGTCTTCTTCGTCGAACCGGTATTCTTCTTCGGCGCCGGTTTCTTCTTGGTTTCGGTCTTTGGCTTCGAGGTCTGCGGCATCGACACGTTGCTCAGGTAGGTCCCGGAGACCCAGCCGCTCTTGGACTTGTAGCTGACCTGGTACCAGCCGGATTTCTTGGAGCCGGTGAGCTTGATGGTCTTGCCTCGCGGGATCGTGAGGACAACTCGATTGCCGGTCCCCACTCCGGTGCGCATATTCAGGTTCGCGGTGGTTCGCGCGGTGCCCTTGCCGGACTTGGGAGGGTTCTTCTTCGTGGCGGCCACACCGTGGAAGTGCTCGAAGGTTTTGGCGCCCGAATTTGTGTAGGACTTGGCCAGCGAGGTGCCGACATAGCGGAAGTGCCACGGCTCGTACGCGTATCCGGTGACCGATTCCTGGCCTTTAGGGTAGCGCAGGATGAAGCCAAACTTGTGGGCGTTCTTCTTTGTCCATTTGCCGACGGGAGTGTTTTCGAAGCAGGACTGCAAGGCGCAGGCGCCATTGCTGTTACCTACGTCTGCGGCTAGTCCGGTCTGGTGCTCGCTGGTGCCGGGCCTAGCGGAGATGCGTTCGGCATACTTCTTGCCATACATCCTGGTGTATTGATTGAACAGCTGCGCTTGGCGGTCATAGGAGCGGTAGCCGCTGATCAGCTGGATGCGGACCCCGGACTTCTTGGCGTCCTTGACCATCTTGTTGTAGGCCTTGGCCGCCTCCGGGTGCAGCCGGATGCCGGTGCCCTGCACCTTACTGGTCTTCGGTACGTACTTCGCTGGCTTCAGCGGGTAGCTCTTATTGACGAAGACATCGAGGTGGCTTGGATTCCGGTCTAGCTTCCTGGCTGCGGCCACGGGCAACGAGGCGGGGTTCACCGCGGACTGTACTGCGCTTGGTTGGCCGGCGGCCATGGCCGGTCCGGGCAGTACTCCGAGCGCGAGGACCGTGCTGACGGAAAGAGCCATTAAAAGCTTGGTGCGAGAATATTTGGGCATCTCGTGTCGCTCCGTAGTCCGAGTGATGATGATTCATTCGACCATCCTTGACCATGTGTGGGCAAGGGTTCAAGTGACTTATTGCGCAAAGTTCGTCTGCCGATTGTTGTTTATTGCGGCGAGTGACAAAACTAAATTCACCTATAGGGCATGGATTTAATCGGCCTGATGCCACGTGAGCGTGAGATCCTGTGAACTATCGAGTCTTCATCGGACCCACAATTTTGGTAAGTTATCCATCATGCAGATCAGGCAAGAAGTCTTCGATGACAGGGCGGGAATCTACGCTGTGACGCATGCGGCCTTCAGCAAGGACGACCATCTGGTCGAGCCGATCGAGGTCGGATTAGTGCAACGGCTTTTTGATTGCAACGCCTATTCGCCGACCTTTTCGCTGGTGGCGACGAACGACAAAACGGTGATAGCGCATGTGATTGCCACCTGGGGTACGGTCGATGGGAAACACAGCCTGCTGGGCCTTGGGCCCCTTGCGGTAGCACCCGAATACCAGAATATGGGCGCAGGGACCGCGCTGATGCAGGCCATCTCGGACCGCGCGGAAAATGAACGCATTTCCGGGATCGTGTTGCTGGGCGCGACGAAGTACTACCAGCGCTTCGGCTACGAGCCGGCCATCGCCCGCGGCATTATTCCCACGCAGCGTTCGTGGGGAGATAACTTCATGGTTCGCGTTTTTGACGAGCGAAGCCTGCCCACCGGACAGTATCGGTACGCCTCCCCGTTTGGGTGTTGAGCTAACTCTTGAGTTCCAGGGTCCGGGCTAGTTCGCCCAGGGCTCCGGGCACCACGGAGTAGTAGGCCCAGACTCCGCGTTTCTCACGGTGCAAGAGGCCCGCGTCCACCAGGATCTTCAGATGGTGGGAGACCGTGGGCTGCTTGAGTCCCAGCGGTTCGGAGAAGTCGCAGACGCAGGTTTCGGCCTCGGCGCTGGAGGAAATGATGGACAGGATGCGCAGCCGGTTTGGATCGGCCAGCGCCTTGAAGCGCGCGGCCAAGAGCTCGGCATCGGAAGCGTTCAGCGACGGTTGGCCGCTCTCGGGCACGCAGCATCCGGGGCCCTGGGAAAGGTCGGTGCGGTTGGTTTCGAGTACGACGTTTTGTGGCATCCTTGTGTTTCTTCCTGAACGGCTACGGGCAGATCGATCATATTGACAACCTTCGATGCATCTCATCATACTAGGTATATCGATATTCTTCGATGTCTATGATTTGGATGTACTCGTGAGTCAATCTGTAGCGCCCGTTGACACCGCCAAGGTGGCAGCAAAAATGTCGACCCTTGATCGCTATCTAGCCGTCTGGATCCTCGCCGCAATGGTCCTTGGCCTTGCCTTGGGGCGCGTGATTCCCGGGCTGGGCGAGGCGTTGGACTCCCTGCAAGTAGCCGGGGTTTCACTGCCTATCGCCATCGGTTTGCTGGTGATGATGTATCCGGTTTTGGCCAAGGTGCGCTATGACCAGACGCATCGGGTAATCGGCGACAAGAAGCTGATGATTACCTCGCTGCTGATCAACTGGATCCTTGCCCCGGCATTCATGTTCGTGCTGGCCTGGGTATTCCTGCCCGATTTGCCCGAATACCGCACCGGCCTGATTATCGTCGGTCTGGCGCGCTGCATTGCCATGGTGCTGATCTGGAACGACCTGGCCTGCGGCGACAGCGAAGCGGCCGCGGTGCTGGTGGCGATCAACTCGGTATTCCAGGTATTCGCCTTCGGCGTGCTCGGCTGGTTCTACCTGCAGGTGCTGCCGGGCTGGCTGGGACTGGAAACCACGAGCGCGCAATTCTCCGTCTGGGCCATTACGCTCTCGGTGCTGGTCTTCCTCGGCATCCCGCTGCTCGCCGGATTCCTCACCCGCACGCTGGGCGAAAGGGCCAAGGGGCGCGAATGGTACGAGTCGCGCTTCCTGCCAAAGATCGGCCCGTTGGCGCTCTACGGCTTGCTGTTCACCATTGTGCTGCTCTTCGCGCTGCAGGGGGACACCATCATTTCCCGTCCGTGGGATGTAGCACGCATGGCCGTGCCGCTGCTGACCTACTTCGTGGTGGTCTTCGGGGCCAGCATGCTGATCGGTTGGGCGCTGAAGCTCGGATACGCGCGCACCACCACCTTGTCCTTCACCGCGGCCGGCAACAACTTCGAACTGGCCATCGCGGTGGCCATCGCCACCTTCGGCGTCACCAGCGGCCAGGCGCTTGCCGGCGTCGTCGGACCGCTGATCGAGGTGCCAATCCTGGTCGCCCTGGTCTACGTGGCGCTTTGGTCGCGCAAATTCTTCCCCACCCAAGTCCTCGCCAACTCGGCACCAAGCAAAGGCTAAGATCTTGTCTACTCCTCTAAAGAAGCCATCGGTCCTGTTCGTCTGCGTGCACAACGCCGGCCGCTCGCAGATGGCGGCAGCATTCTTGTCCAGCCTCTCGGATGGTCGCATCGAGGTCCGCTCGGCCGGCTCGGCTCCGGCCGCGGAAATCAACCCGTCCGCCGTGGCCGCGATGACCGAGGTGGGCATCGACATGTCCGCCGAGGTGCCGAAGGTGCTGACCGCCGAAGCGGTCAAGGAATCCGACGTGGTCATCACCATGGGCTGCGGAGACACCTGCCCGGTCTTCCCGGGCAAGCGCTACGAAGACTGGGTGCTTGAGGACCCGGCCGGGCAAGGCATCGATGGGGTGCGCCCGATCCGCGACGAGATTCGCGCACGCATCGAAAACCTCATCACCGAATTGCTCGAAAACAAAGCCTAGAGTTTGTAGCGAAGGAGCACCATGGAATCCCAGTTCCCCGTCGTCGTCATCGGCGCCGGCCCCATCGGCTTGGCGGCCGCAGCGCACCTGCTCGAACGCGGACAAGCGGTTCGCGTCCTGGAAGCCGGAGCAAGCGCCGGAGCCGCCATCAAGCAGTGGGGGCATATCAAGCTGTTCTCCACCTGGCGCTACAACATCGACGAGGCCAGCCGCCGGCTGCTCGAAACCCCGACCGAGCACTACGCTGGCGACTGGCAGGCGCCGAATCCCAAGCGCCTGCCCACCGGTGCGGAGCTGGTCTCCGAATACCTTGAGCCATTGGCCGCCCACCCGCAGCTGCGCGAAGCCATCGGCTACGGGCAGCGAGTCAGCTCGGTCAGCCGCGTGAGCGCCGAGGGCGGCGGGCTGGACAAGGGACGTTCGGCCGCGCGCGACGAATCGTTGTTCCTGGTCCGGGTCGAAACCGCGGACGGCGCAACCGAGCTGACGGCGCGTGCGGTCATCGATGCCTCCGGAACCTGGGAAACTCCCAACCCGATTGGCCGCTCCGGGCTCAGCGCGTTCGGTGAAGAAACGGCGAGAAGCGAAGGTTTCATCACCTCGCCCTTGCCGGATCCCTTGGGCGCCGATGCGCAGCGTTTTGCAGGCAAGAGGGTGCTGGTGCTCGGAGCCGGGCACTCGGCCGCCAACACCTTGATCCTCTTGGGACGGCTGAAGCAGCAGAATCCGGAAACCCAACTTCTCTGGGGACTGCGTGGGCAGGCTAACCCGGTTCGCCTCTACGGCGGCGGATCCGCCGATGAACTGCCGGCTCGTGGCCAGCTGGGCACAAGCCTGCGACGCCAGGTGGAGACCGGACAGGTGACCTTGCTCGAACACGTCTCGGTGCGCGAGCTGCACTCGGCAGAAAGCTTGCAGGTGTCGCTCGCCGATGGGCGCGAGCTCGAGGTTGACTTCGTGGTGCCTGCCACCGGCTTCCGCCCCGACCTGAGCATGCTTTCCGAGCTGCGCCTGGATCTGGACCTCGCGGTGGAAGCACCGCGTGAACTGGGCCCGCTGATCGATCCCGAGTTCCATAGCTGCGGCACCGTCTCGGCCCACGGCGAACGAGTACTGGGGCACCCGGAGAAGAACTTCTACATTGCCGGCATGAAGAGCTACGGCCGCGCCCCGACGTTCCTGTTGGCTACCGGATACGAGCAGGTTCGCTCGCTGGCCGCCGCCCTGTCCGGAGACCGCACCGCGGCGGATCAGGTGGAACTGGATTTGCCGGAAACCGGAGTGTGCTCCACCGACACCGGCAACTCCTGCGAGGTGCCGGCGGCCTCCGCCGCCGAAGCGGGCAGCTGTTCCGCAGAATCGGCCCAAGCGCCTGCGCAGGAGGACTCCTGCTGCTCGGCTCCTGTGCCGGTGAGCTTCGGGATAGCCACCGGAACCCAGCACGGATTCGCCGAACTGGTTGAGCGGACTTAACCGCAACCGTTGACGTGCGGAGGGCTGCCGGGTAAGGATGCAGTATGGAAACTAATCTGCCGTCCGAACCGCTGTCCTTCGACGTCACCGGCCGCATCTCCACCTCGTGCCACGAGGTCTACGAAGCCGTGGCGGATCCGGAAAAACTATCCGCCTACTTCACCACCGGGGGAGCGCAGGGACGCTTGGAAACCGGCGCCGAAGTCAGCTGGGATTTCCACGATTTCCCGGGCCGCTTCCCGGTGCAGGTGCTCGAAGCCATCCCGGACGAGCTCATCGTGTTGAAATGGGCGGGAGAAGGTGTCGCCGCGGACGACGGAATGAACACCGTCACCTTCGAATTCGAGGCGATCGACGATGCTGCGCGAACCAAGGTGAAGATCACCGAGTCGGGATGGCTCTCCTCGCCGCAGGGACTCACCGGGGCCTTCGGCAATTGCGAGGGCTGGACCGGGATGCTCTGCGCGATGAAGATCTGGCTGGAGCATGGAATTAATCTGCGCGAGGGCTTCTACAAGTAATTATGGCTACTCCATCAGGGGCCGGATCTCCACGCTCCCGTAGGGCAGATGCGGCATGCGCCGGGCAATTTCCTGGGCCTGCGCTTCATCGGAGACCTTGATCGCGTGCACCGCGAAGACGATCTCCGCTTCAGTGTCCAACTCGGCGTTGGTTTCCTGCGAGCACACCGAGCCGCGGTCCTGGAGGGCATAGGCCGAGATCAGGATGTCTTCGGAGCGCAATTGGGCATCCAGCGATTCCCACTGGAGCATTTCCGCATCGAACTCTTCGCTCGGCGGTTGCGGGCCGCTGCCCGGAAGATAGCGGTGGATCAGAAGGTGCGTTGCGATGTTCACGAGAACTCCTGCACGTCGGTTGGTTGCTGCCACAGACGATACCGGATCAGGCCTGCATGTACAGGGGAAGCTGTTCCGATTGGGCAAATCGTCGCCGGGAATTCATTTCTCGACGAATGCCGGGATAATTCTCAGCACGTCACTAGCGCTGGGGACCTAAGCTGAGTGGATACGCCAAAGGGCTACCAGTACTTAACTGGTAGCCCTTTTGGCATGAACTTGCAGTCCCTACTCCACCGCGTTGCGCAGCTTGGTGCTCAACCGCTGGAGCTCGATGAATTCTTCTTCGCTCAACGCCTCGCCCATCAGCCGATGCAGCTGCTTGACGTGAGCCCGGCCGATATCCCGCTGCGTGGCCAGACCCGCTTCGGTGAGCCTGATCCGGCTCGCCCGCTGATCGGTGGGATCGGTGCACCGGGAAACCAGACCGCGCTCTTCGAGGCGGGTGATCATCCGGCTCAGGCTGGGCTGGGAGATCAGCAGGTGCTTATTCAAATCCACCAGTCGGGTCTCGTTCTCCGGTGCGTGGCGCAGGTTGAACAACACGTCGTACTCCCGGATGGAGAGCTTGGCGAATTCGGGCATCGCGGTGATCTGGCGCATCACCGCGACCTGCGCCCGGAACAGCGCCTCCCACGCGTCGGTGGTGACCTTCAACGAGGCCTGGGTGCTACTGGTCCCGGTCACTGACTTCAGGCTCCTTCGGGGCGTTGGCTTGCTCGGCTTCCAGTTTAGCCTTGCGGGCAGCCACGCGGCCTGGGTGGGTTGGGGCATCGGCGATATCCGGGGCCGCCCGCGATGCCATTTCCTTCTTCAGCTCCGGCAATACGTACTCGCCGAACATATCCAGCTGGTTCAGCACGGTCTTCAGCGGCAACCCGGCGTGGTCGATGAGGAACAGCTGGCGCTGGTAATCGCCGAAGTACTCCTGGAAGCTCAGGGTCTTCTCCAATACCTGCTGCGGGGAGCCGACGGTGAGCGGGGTCTGCGCGGTGAAGTCCTCCATGGATGGGCCGTGTCCGTAGACCGGGGCGTTGTCGAAGTACGGACGGAATTCCTTGACCGCCTGCTGGGAATCCTTGGCCATGTAGAACTGGCCGCCCAAGCCCACGACCGCCTGGTGCGCCTTGCCGTGGCCGTAGTGCTCGTAGCGCTCGCGGTAGAGGTCGATCAGCTGCTTGTAGTGCTCCTTTGGCCAGAAGATGTTGTTGGCGAAGAAACCGTCCCCGTAGTAGGCGGCGATCTCGGCCACCTGCGGGGTACGGATCGAGCCGTGCCAGACGAACGGCGCCACGTCGTCCAACGGGCGCGGGGTGGAGGTGAAATTCTGCAGCGGGGTGCGGAACTTGCCTTCCCAGTTCACCACGTCTTCGTCCCAGAGGCGGCGCAGCAGGTTGTAGTTCTCCACGGTGAGGTTCACCGAGTCCTGCATGTTCTTGCCGAACCATGGGTAGACCGGACCGGTGTTGCCGCGTCCCAGCACCAGGTCCACGCGTCCGTTGGACAGGTTCTGCAGCATCGCGAAGTCCTCGGCGATCTTCACCGGGTCGTTCGTGGTGATCAGCGTGGTCGCCGTGGAGAGGATGATGCGTTCGGTCTGCGCGGCGATGTAGGCCAGCGTGGTGGTGGGCGAGGAGGAGAAGAATGGGCGGTTGTGGTGCTCGCCGATGGCGAAGACATCCATGCCGATCTCTTCGACCTTCTTGGCGATGGCTACCGAAGCGTCGATGCGCTCTTTTTCGGTAGGCATCTTGCCGGTGGTCGGGTCGCGGGTGATGTCGCTGACTGAAAAGACTCCGAATTGCATGTCCGCTCCTAAGCTGTCGAGATACGCTGTGTGCTTACCTCTAATTTATATGCGTATGCATGTAATAACAAGTTGATGCGTCAAATATTCCCTGAGGTGGAGTATGGCGTCGGACACGCGCCTGTGCGAGAGTTCGGAAAATTGCGCATTCGAAGCAGTGCCACCCTATGCGGATTGAATGCTTGGTAGTTGCCGGCGAGTGCGGGTTGCGGTGGTGGGTGGCGTGTTGACCCGAGGATCTGCAGTCCGCATTATTGGACCGCAGTAGTGGCCAACTTGCCCATTGCATCGTTGCGTGCCATCGGGGCCGTCGGCTGAAGCTTGGGCCGACCCTCATCCGTTAGTTGGTTATGAGGTGAATTCTAGGCATCGCAATGTAGCTATTTGCACTCACTGTATGCGATAATGTTTATAAGTAGCTACATTAGGAGCTTAAATGCTTGAGGCTCAAAAGCTCGGTGCAAGCCTGCAGGAATGGCGCATTATTCTTGGGTTGACTCAAGAACTGGTTGCCGAGCGGGCCGGCATCTCCAGGAGCACGCTGATCAAACTAGAACAAGGCGCAGGAGCAAAACTCGAAACCTTCCTTGTAGTCGCCAAGGTTCTCGGCATTGTCGACCGTATAAATGATGCTGTCGAGCCACTCAACACCGACTTGGGTCGTGCCAGATCACGACTGCTTAGTCGCCAGCGTGCACCAAGGGGGAGTTCATGAGCCGGCGGAACCGCATAAAAATCAGGCGTGTCGAGGTACTGACTGGCGAGACTGCAACGGGCACTTTGACGATCGAGTCCGATGCCCTCTCACCACTGGAGCATATAGCCTTCACGTACTCCGACTCCTGGCTTGCCTCTGACTGCTCCTTCGCTATCTCGCCCGAACTTCCGTTGATCAAGGGGCCGCAGCGCCCCACCTTGGGACGGGAGATGTTCGGCTCGTTCATGGATGCTGCACCGGATGCATGGGGTCAGCGACTCCTCCATGAGGAGGCACGGCTGCATTCCAAGGCAACTGGCGTACCAGCACCGAGGAATACGCAGATATCCCGGCTCTTCATGGTCAACGACCAGACGAGGCAAGGCGCACTGCGGTTCCGGGAAAACGGAAAATTCCTCTCCAGCTGGGGACAATGGGCGGGTGTTCGCGACCTGCCAGTGCTTGCCGAACAGTCACGCGCTTACGAGGAGACCGGGTACATAGACGAGCAAAACAGCTTGCTCATCGGGGCTGGATCATCTCCTGGAGGTGCTCAGCCAAAAGCTTGGGTTCGCGACGCGGATGGGTCGATGTTGCTCGCCAAATTCCCAAAGACCTCGGACCTGGGCAATGTCCAGCTCTGGGAAATGGTAGCGATACGCCTGCAGCAGCGAGCTGGAATCGAAGTCCAACCTTCCCGGCTGATGAGGCTGGATGAATACCACCAGATCTTCCTCACCAAGCGTTTCGACAGGTCGGGCGATGAGCGCATACCATACATGAGTGCACGCACGGCCCTCCAGCTAAACGACGGCGAGCACCCAAGCTATGTCAAGCTTGCCCGTGAAATTTCGATGGTCTCATCCAATCCCGTGGCAGATTCCAAGGAGATGTTCAGCCGAGCAGCGTTCGGCGCTATGGTCAACAATATCGATGACCACATGCGAAATCACGGCCTGCTCAAGATTGGCAGGGGCTGGAGGTTATCGCCGTCGTTCGACGTGAATCCCATGCGGACAGGCACCTCCGACACTCCTCTCGTGCCGGGTGGGGATACCTTCGACCGGAACGTACTCGAACTGCTGGACCACCTTGACTCGTTCCGGCTCACCCGTACCGAGGCCGTCACGCGTCTGCGCCGGATCAATGAAGCTGTCTCCCATTGGGCCGAGGAGGCGATCAGGCTCGGTGCCGAGGCCGACGCGGCCGAATCAATGCACCGCGCCTTCGAGGGCTCGAACCGCAACCGAGTCGCGGGCCTCAAAGACATTTCGCCACCCACTGCCATCAGCCTCGGGGAAGCGGCTGGAGAACCCGGAGATTCCGGCCAGCCGAAAACCGGACAGGTGTGGATCAAAGCCCACCACCGCGCAGGCAGGTACGTCCCAGGACACTACAGGTCCCGCCCTAAGTAGCAGCAGCACTGGATGGACGGGCAGCTTCCACCGGTCGCCGCTCGGCGCGCTGGGTTGCAGGAATGATCTATCCATGACGTCCTACGAGTTTTCTCCGGCCGAACTTCCGCCGATGTCAGCTAGGGATCCTCGGACCAGCTGAAAGTGCCAACAGCGAAGGCGTTTCGCGGGGTGGTTCAGCCTCGCTGGGAATCCACTTGGTTTGTCAAGGGAATCCCGATAATGCGGACGGACGGTATAGGGATAACTGGCACGAAACCCGAGCAGTTCTGGGAAAGTCGGCGGGCCTTCATCCCTGGTCTTCCAGAACGGATGAACGACCAATGGCCTGAATCCGAATAGCTCCTCTTCGGCATGCTTGAATATAGGTCGACCATTGTTGCCATATCATCTGATGGCGTTTAAATCCCTGCCGCAACCTCGACGAACTCAGTTTCGATGAACGTGTCGAGAAGGCCGCATGCTGCGATGAGATCAACGGGCTGCTGCGTCGTGAAAAGCCACCTTTTGGGATGAGCGGTGCGTTCAACATTCTCCGCCCCTGCCGGCAGCCTGCGAAACATGTCGTGAGCCGCTACGGGTGGACAACACCCGCGCGATAGGCAATCAGCGCGGCATCCACGCGGTTGCGCGCGCCGAGCTTAAGCAGGATCGCGGTCATATGCCCCTTGACCGTCGCCTCGGTGAGCACCAGCCGGGCGGCGATCTCCGCGTTGGTCAGGCTCGATCCCACCAGCGCCAGCACCTCGCGTTCGCGCACGGTCAGCCCTTGGACCAAAGTGCGGGCGCGGGCCAGCGAGGCGGTATCGATGCCGCGCACCTTGTCGATCACCCGACGGGCAATGCGCGGGGACAGCGCCGCGGCGCCCTCGGCCACCGCATGGATGGCTCCGAGTAGTTCCTCGGGCCCCGAGCTTTTGAGCATGAATCCGCAGGCTCCGCCGGACATGGCCCGGTCGATGTAGTCTTCCTCGCCGAAGGTGGTCAGGATCAGCACCTTGGCCTCCGGGGCGTGGGCCAGGATCGCTTCCATGGCGCCCAGCCCATCGAGCTGCGGCATGCGGATATCCATGAGGATTACCGACGGCGCCAGGCGTTCGGCCAGTTCGATGGCGCGCACCCCGTTCTCCGCTTCGCCGATAATCGAGATGCCTGGGTCGCTGGCGAGGATCGCGCGCAGCCCGGCGCGGATCAGGGCGTCGTCATCCACCAGCAGGACGCTGACTGGGGTATCCATGCTCATCTGCAGCTCCTTTGGCTAGCCGGCGGGGTAGAGGTGGTCGGTGGAGACCAATACGTCATCGGTGAAGCACAGGCGGAACATCTCGCTGCCCAGATCCAGCAGGCCGGTCCGCGCCGCATAGTAGCGGCACTGCGCATTCTCCGGCGGCGCCGGCTCGTCGATCACGGGAAGCGGTTCATCCAGGCCCGGGGCGCGGACCAGCGAAGCAACCTCGCCCGAGTCCATGCCCACTTTGAGTTTCTGGTACTCCGACGGGTGCAGGGCCGTGGCTTGGTAGGTGGCATGCTGCAACAGCAGCAGGGCCGCGGCAATCACCGTGACGGCGAGGATCGGCAACAGCACCAGCATCGAGGTGCTGGCGCGCTTAACCGGAGAGTGCACCCCGGCAGGCGCCGGGGGCGAGGATGACTGGGCAATGCAGGCGCGCAGTTCGAAGCGCTCCTTCGTGCGGTGCACCGCCAGCGAACCGCCGGCGGCTTCGAGGGCGCCGCGCAGCGAAGCGATTCCGGTGGCCCCGGGCCGGACCGGCGGGACAGGGCCATGCAGGGGATTGGAAATCCTCAGCACCGCCTGCTCCGAGCGCGTATCGAGTTCCAGCTCCACCTCGGCGTGCGGCGCGTACTTCGCCGCATTGGTCAACGCCTCCTGGGCCACTTGGCGCAGCACGGCGGCCCACCGGATGGATCCGGGGGCCTGCGGCGAGGGACCATGCCGGGTGAAGTTGATCTTCATGCCCTTGGCCCGGGCTTGCTCGACCAGCTGCTCCAGCGATGAACCTGCCGGACCCAGCGGCGCTTGGTCGCCGTCCTCGTGCAGCACCCCGATGATCTGGTGCAGATGCTCGATGGACTCATCGGCCTGCTCGCGGATCCGCGCCGCCTGCGCATAGGCCGGCGTGCCCTTTTCCAGGGACACCTGCAGCCCGCTGGAGGACAGCGCCAGCAGCGCCAGATCGTGGCCCAGCTGATCATGCATGGCTTCGGCGATGCGCGCCCGTTCGCGCAGCTCGGCTTGCACCACCACATGCCGGCGCTCCTGGCTGCGGAACAGCACCGCATTGCGCCGCGCCCGGCCGGCCCACCAAGGCAGCAGCGCAAAGAGCACCAAACCGGTGAGGATATTCAGGGCAAAGGTCAACAGGCTCAGGTGCGAGGACAGTGCCAG
Source organism: Glutamicibacter sp. AOP12-B1-11 (assembly GCF_052379245.1). Classification (NCBI taxonomy): domain Bacteria; kingdom Bacillati; phylum Actinomycetota; class Actinomycetes; order Micrococcales; family Micrococcaceae; genus Glutamicibacter; species Glutamicibacter sp. AOP12-B1-11. Next base: position 57,470 of record NZ_JBQSYL010000009.1, read on the forward strand.
CGTCACCCCGGCGGCCAGCGTCCCCGCCCCAAGGGCCAGCAATCCATGGGCCAGAGAGGAAACATGCCGTCCGGCCAGGTAGCTGCAGGCCGCGGCCAGGGGAGCGAGCACAACCCAGGCCCCGTTCGTGGAGATGGGGACCAAATAGGCGCAGAGAGCCAGCAGCAGCAGGAGAACCAATTGCTTCCACGAGGTAGTCATGAACAACATGCTACGCAGAATCGCCGCGGGCAGACACCGACCAAGGTAGGGGTTCGGTGCCGCGAGAATGCAGACCTCCAGCCGGTGCACGGCGGCAGGGGCGAATCCTAGGGTGGAGAGCAGAACCCAAGGAGCACACCATGATCACACTCGAAGCGCTGAGCAAGGACTTCGGCGCCACCCGCGCAGTCAATGCGCTGACCGCAACCATAGAACCCGGGCAAGTGACCGGATTCCTCGGCCCCAACGGGGCCGGCAAATCGACCACCATGCGCATGATCCTCGGACTGGACGCACCAAGCAGCGGGCAGGCGCTGGTCAATTCGGTTCCCTACGCGCAGCTGCGCTACCCGCTGCATACGGTAGGTGCGCACATTTCCGGCACGGCGGGGCACCCGGGGCATAGCCCTCGCACCTTCCTGAAGGCCCTGGCGCAATGCAATCGGATCCGGGCCGACCGCGTGGATACGGTGCTGACCGAAGTCGGCTTGCAGCCGGTGGCCGGCAAACGGATCGGCGGGTTCTCCCTCGGCATGCGCCAGCGGCTGGGAATCGCCGCCGCCCTGCTGGGCGACCCGCAAATCCTGATCCTGGACGAGCCAATGAACGGGCTGGATGCCGAAGGCATCTCCTGGATCCGGCAGCTGATGCGCACCCGGGCCGAGCGCGGCGGAACCATCTTCGTCTCCAGCCACCTGATGAGCGAGGTGCAGCAGGTCGCGGACCAGCTGATCCTGATCGGACGCGGGGCGCTGATCACCCAAGCACCCACGCAGGAGCTGATCAAGCAATTCACCGAACCGGTCATCACGGTGCGCTCGCCGCAGGCCGCCGCGCTCGCCGGGTTGCTGCTGCAACCCGGTGTCGAGGTGAATGCCACCGCCGGAGACCGTCTGGAAGTGATTGGATTGCCGCTGGAAGCTATCGGCGCCTCGGCCTTTGCCGGTGGTATCTTGCTGCATGAACTCAGCGTTGCCCACGGGTCGCTGGAAAACGCCTACAACCAACTGACTCACGACACGGTGGAATACTCCACCGAGCTAGCAGGGAGAGTGGGAAGCAAATGAGCACGCTGCAGATCGGTGAATCCAGGACCGGTGACTTTGCCGGACCGCTGTTGCGGGCAACCGGCGCCGAGGCCACCAAATTCTTCGGGCTGCGTGCCCTGGTCGGGCTCTATGCCTCGGGAATACTGGTGACCATCGCATTGGGCTGGCTACTAGGGGCCAGCGCGAAAGCCAGCGGGGACAATGGCTTCGACACCGCGATGCCGGCGCCGCTGCTGGTGTTTGCGACCCTGCAATTCAGCCAGCTGTTCTTTGCCGCCGTGGCCGCCTTGCACATCACCAACGAGTACTCCAGCGGGAGCATCTACACCACCTTGCAGTCGGTGCCGCGCCGCTCGGTCATGCTCGGCGCCAAGGCGCTGCTGCTGGCCGGGCTCGGCTTGGTTGCCGGGGTCTGCATGATCGGCTTGGGAACCATTCCGGCAGCGCTGAGCGCAGGGCAGTACGGCGCCTTCACCTTCTCCGACCTGGTCTCCGCCTGCCTCGGCGCCGGTGCTTATCTGGCGCTGCTGAGCTTGATGGTGCTCGGCCTCGGGCTGCTCTGCCGGAACTCGGCGGGAGCGATTGTCTCGGCGATCATGCTGGTGATCGGGCTTCCGCAGATCCTGCAACTGCTTCCGTTCGAGTGGGTGCAGACGCTGGCCCAATACCTGCCGACAAACGCCGCGACGTTCATGGCCACCGGTGCCACCGAGCCCTATGGGCCGCCGGCGGCGCTGCTGGTGCTGATCGGCTGGACCGTGGTCCTGCTCGGAGCCGGATATATTGCGCTGAAACGGCGTGACGTCTAGTCGCGATCGGCACTGGGGAACCTGCCAACGCAGTTGCGCAGGCAGCGCAAAGCGAGGTATCCGGCGTTTAGCCTGATACCTCGCTTTGCGTCATGGCAACTGTAGCTATGCCTTGGACCGGAGCTGCGCCCGGTCGCGCCATGCGGCGGTGCTCCAGAGCGCAAGCGCGATCAGCACCGGTTGGACGAACAGCCGGGTGAGCCGTTTCCCGTCGGTATCCAGTCCGAACGCGTCGCGTCCCTCCTGCCATTGGGCGAAATTGCCGGGGAACACCGCGACGAAGAAGAACGCGGCAATCCAGCCGACGGCCACCCGCTTCCTGACCAGCGCCAGCAAGGATAGCCCCAGCCCGATTTCGGCCACGCCGGAGAGGAGCACCGTCAGGTCCGGATCCAAGGGGACAAAGTCCGGGACTTGGGAGCGGAATTCCTCGCGGGCAAAGGTCAGGTGGCTCACCCCGGCGAAGCCAAGGAATGCTCCGAGCCCGATGCGCGCGCCGTGCCGGGCGAACCCCAGCGGCTTCGCCTCCGGCGACTTAGTCATCGCTGACGGTCACCGTTACGTCGATGTTGCCGCGGGTGGCGTTGGAGTAGGGGCAGACCTGATGGGCCGCGTCGGCCAGTTCCTGGGCCTGGGCATGCTCCATATCGGGAATGACCACTTCCAATTCGACCGAAAGCTTAAATCCGCTCTCTCCATCGCGGTGCAGGTGGACTCGCCCGCCGACGCTGGAGTTCTCGATCTTGACCTTGCGGCCGCGTGCCACCACGTTCAACGCCGAGTGGAAGCATGCGGCATATCCCGCGGCGAACAGCTGTTCCGGGTTAGTTCCGGTGCCCGAACCGCCCAGCGCTACTGGGGGAGTGAGGTTCACGTCGAGAGTGCCGTCGTGGGTCTGCACTCGGCCCTCGCGTCCTTGGCCGGTGGACAGCGATTCTGCGGTGTATAGGGTTTCCATGGAACTGCCTTTCGGAGGTGGTGAAAGTTTGTAGCGTGTTTCCCGGACTAGTTGTCCGGTGAGGTTATTTCCTGCATGGATGCGGTGATGCGGTGCAGGGCTGCCAGCAGTGCCTGCGCGCTCTGGAGATCCGGGAGTCCGGTGCCGCAGGCAATCTGCGCCGGAATATGTGCCAGTTCTTTGCGCAGGGATGTTCCGGTGGGGGTCAGGCTGACGTTGACGACGCGGCTATCTTCCTCGTCGCGCCGGCGTTTGATGAATTCCTTCTGTTCCAGCCGGCGCAACAGCGGGGACAGGGTCCCGGAGTCCAGCTGGAGCATCTCGCCGATTTCCCGCACCGGCTTATCGCCTTCGGACCACAGCGCAACGAGCACCAGGTACTGGGTGTAGGTCAGCTGCCATGGGGCGAGCAGTTCGGCGTACGCCCGGGTGGTTGCCCGGCTCGCCGAGTAGAGGGAGAAGCAAACCATTTCGTCAACTATTGCCATGAAATAATGATTGCACGCAATTCAATTGCGCGCAACTTAAAGTCTTGATCCCTAGGGATTGATGCCGCGCGGGCTACCGATCGGGCTCTTGGCGATGGCGCTGAATTGGTTATGGATTCGGGGTGCTTAGCTAGCTGGAAGCATCGGGAGAGCTCCAGCCCTGTAGCTTGATCCGGTCGCGTTTCGCGCGGTTAGGCTGGCATCGCTAAGCTGGGATTCATGAACATCGGCAAGCATCTGGCGAATGCCGGCGGGCGCAGCTACCCCCGCCTGGCGATCGTTCGCTCGCTGTTGCTGATTAGCGCGGTGCTTTTCGGTTTGTTCTCGATGCACGTGATGAATCATGGACTCCCGGCTGATTCCTCGGCCCCGCAGGCGCAGGCGCATTCGGCAGAAGCCCTGCCCATGCACCACGCTCCGCTAGCCGATCCGGGCCATCCCTCCGAGCAGGGCTGCGCCGACTGCCCGCTGGGCCATGAGATGGCCGCCGCGGGTTGCGTATTGGCGCTGCTGGTCATGCTGCTGTTCTTGCGGCCACCGCATACCGTAGCCGTGGCCCGGACGGTGTTCCTGCGGACCTTGTGCGCGGCTTCGAAGCTTCGCGGGGTCGCGCCGCGCAAACCCGATCTGACGGCCTTGGGGATTTGCAGAACGTGAGAGCTTGGCGGGTCAACTGACCTGCCGCCAGCTAGTTCCGGCGCCGCCGCAGGCAGGCGCCGCTCACATTCCGAACCCATCAGGAGAACCACCCATGAACAAGCAGACCTTCTTTTCCAGCGCCCTCGCACTGGGCGCAATGCTCGCCCTCGCCGGATGCGCAGGGGAACCATCGAGCACTCCGGCGCCGAGCGCCTCGGCTTCCGAATCGCATTCCGGGCATTCCATGGAGCAGTCCCCATCGGCCAACGACGCCGATATGGCGTTCGCCTCGGGCATGAAGATGCACCACGAACAGGCGATCGACATGTCCGACATTTTGCTGGGCAAGTCCGAGGTTCCCGCCGAGGTGGTGGCCCTGGCCGAACGGATCAAGGCGGCGCAAGGCCCGGAGATCGAACGCATGGACCGCTGGCTTTCCGAATGGAACATGCCCGAGGGGATGGACCACGGGGGGATGGACCACGGCGACGGAATGGTTCCGGAAGATGAGATCAAGGCCTTAGAGGACGCGACGGGGTCCGAGGCTGCCCGGCTCTTCCTTGAGCAGATGATCATGCATCACGAAGGTGCCGTGGTGATGTCCGAGACCGAGATCAACGAAGGAAGCTACCCAGCGGCCATCGACCTGTCCAAGCAGATCGTTGATTCCCAAACCGAGGAAATCAACGAGATGAAGCAGCTGCTTGAAACGCTGTAGCCAGGGATTGAAGACAGAAAGGTTGGGATTGACCGTGCCCAAAAAATTTGAAGGCAGCAAAGCTACGCGCGCCGGGATTGTGGCCGCGGCGGCCGGCTCGGTGCTCGCGCTGGCCGTGTTGACCGGGTGCAGCACTGCACCGGCGCCCGTCGCGCAGCCCGAGCCTACGGTGGTTGCGGCCGAGCACACCGGGGAGTTCCTCGCGGAGCTTGGCCTGGCCGGGCTCGATGCCAGGGCGGCGATCGATCGGCTCGACCGGATGCCGGTGGCGCAGCGGCCCAGCGACTTCACCGCCTCGGTGCAGCCGGCCCAGCTGGTACTCACCGATGCGTCGGGACGCACCGCGGGTCTGCCGATGCCGGAAGATGAGTACTACCTTTCGGCGGCACCCTATGTGAGCCAGACCCACAGCTGCCATTTCCATAGCCTGACCACGTGTCTGGGGGAGCTGGCGGGAAAGGAAGTCCAGGTGAAGGCAACTGACGCCGACACCGGCGAGGTGCTGGTGGAGAAGAGCGCAAAAACCTTCGACAATGGATTCCTTGGACTCTGGGTTCCGCGTGGAATTAATCTGGATCTGGAATTCAGCTACGAAGGCAAAACCGCGAAGACCACCGTGTCCACCGCAGGCAGCACAAACGCCACCTGCCTGACCGAGCTGCCGCTGGTCTAAGACAGCGCATCTGCACAACCAAAAAAAGCATTCGGGCCTGCAACCACATCTAGTGGTTGCAGGCCCGAATGCTTGGCGCCGGAGAACTTAGTCCTTGGGCTCTTCGGCCGCCTTGTTCATCAATTCCTCGAACGCCCGGCGCTCCTTGCGGGAGACGGGGATCTGGCCGGTCAGCGGATTGACCACCTGGCCCGGAATCGCCTTGGGATTATCCGGATCCGCCGGCTTGGCGTCCGCCACCTTCGGCTCGGGCTTGGCCTGCTGCTTGTCCTTGGCCTGCACCGGCGTCTGCTTAGCTCCCGGGGTGATCTTCGCGGTGGCCCCGTTCATGGCCAGCGCAAGATCCTGGGCTCCCGTGTGCTGCTCGGTGGAGTGCTTGCGTCCCGCGCGGCGCAGCTCGCGCTTCTCTTTGCGCGACTCCACCAGGCGGTAGAGCACCGGTACCAGGATCAGGGTCAGCAAGGTGGAGGAGACCAGGCCGCCGATGACCACCACGGCCAGCGGCTGCGAGATGAACCCGGACTGGCCGGTGAGTCCCAGGCCCATCGGGATCAGCGCGAAGATGGTGGCCAGCGCGGTCATCAGAATCGGGCGCAAACGCTGCCGGGCACCTTGCATGATGGCCTCATCCAGCGCCATCGCCGGCCGCTCGGGGGTATCGGCCCGATACTGGTTGATCAGGTCGATCAGCACGATCGCGTTGGTGACCACGATGCCCACCAGCATCAGCATGCCGATCAAGGAAGGCAGCCCCAGCGGGATGCCGGAGATCAGCAGCAGGCCGATGGCCCCGGTGGCGGCGAACGGAATGGAGACCAGCAGGATCAGCGGCTGGATCAGCGACTTGAAGGTAGCCACCATGATCACGTAGACGATCGCGATGGCCGCCAGCAAGGCGAGGTAGAGCTGGTTGAAGGATTCGGCCTGCTCGGTGGCCGCGCCGCCGATTTCGGCACTGGCGCCCTCGGGCAAATCCACCGAGTCGAGGCGCTCGGTGACGTCCGTGGAGACCTTGCCAAGCATGTTCTCCGCCGGGGTCAGCGTGAGGGTGGAGATGCGCTCGCCATTGGAGGTGGTGACCTGCTGGACGACCTTGGTGCGTTCCACCGTCGCCAGGTCCTGCAGCTGCACCAGGCCGGCGGCGGTGGGGATCTGCAGTTCGCGCAGCTTGTTCAGCCCGTTCAGATCCATGGGCTCGCCGATCTGCACGGTCATGTCCGTGTAGTCCAGGCGCAGGGTGCCCGCCGGGACGGCGGAGACCTGGGAGGCGACCAGACCGGAAAGCTGCGCCTCGGTCAGCCCCGCCTCGGCTGCCTTGTCCGCGTCGATATCGATGGAGACCTGCTCGCGTTCCGCCGAGAGGTTGTCCGCGATGCCGGTGACATGCTCGGTGCCGGCCAGCGCTTCGCGCAGCTTCTCGGTGGCCTCGCGCAGAATATCCTCATTCGGGGCCTTGACCTCCACGGTGACGTCGCTGGACATCATCGCCGAGGAATTGGAGCCGAAGCTCAGGGTGACATCCTCGGACAACTCCAGGCCCTGGATCTGTTCGCGGACCGTATTGCTCAGCGCCTCCTGGTCGCGATCGGGGTCGGTGATCGCGGTGAAGCTTGCGGTGTCCGCGCCGGAGGCGAACATCGCCGCCATGCCGCTGGCGGTGCCCACGGTCATCTGCACATCTTCCAGGCCCTCGATGTCTTGCAGTTTCGTTTCCACCTTCTCGGCTTCGGCCAAGGTGGTCTCCAGCGCGGTGCCCGAAGGCATCTTCGCGGTGATGGAGATCGAGTTCTCCCCGGTGGAGCCGAGCAGGTTGGTGTTCAGCAGCGGAGTCATCATCACGGTGCCGGCCAGGATCAGCACGGAGGCCAGCAGCGTGATGACCGGGTGCTTCTGCGTGCCGTTGAGCACCGGCACGTAGGCGCGCTGCAGCCAGGACTTGTCCTCGGCCACGTGGACGGTGCGGGTTGCCCCGGTCCCCGGGCGGTGCGGCAGGAACCAGTAGGCGAGCACCGGAACGATGGTCAGCGAGACCAGCAGCGAGGCGAGCAGGGCGATGGTCATGGTCATCGCGAAGGGGCTGAATAGTTCCCCGGCCATGCCGCCGACCATGGCGATCGGCAGGAACACCGCCACGGTGGTCAGTGTCGCGGCGGTAATCGCCCCGGCCACCTCCCTGACCGCCAGCAGGATGGACTGGGCCTTGGATTCGCCGTGGGCCAGGTGGCGCTTGATGTTCTCGATCACCACGATCGAGTCATCCACCACGCGGCCAATGGAGATGGTCAGCGCGCCCAGGGTGAGCATATTCAGCGTGTACCCGAACACGTTCATGCCGATGAAGGTGGCCATCAAGGACAGCGGGATGGAGATCGCGGTGACCAGCGTGGAGCGCACGGAGAACAGGAAGATCAGGATGATGATCACGGCGAAGCCCAGACCCAGGGCGCCTTCCAGCGCCAGGTGGCTGATGGAGTCCTCGATGAAGGGCGCCTGGTCGAAGATGGTGGTCATCGTCGCCTTGTGGCCGAGCTCGGCTTCCAGATCCGCGATCATCGCGGTGACCGCGTGGGAGATCGCGACGGTATCCCCGTCCGGGGTCTTGGTGACCTGGATGGACAGGGTCTCATCCCCGTTGGTGCGCGTGACGCTGGTGGCCTCGTCGGCCTGCACGGAGACCTCGGCGAGATCCTTGAGCAGCACCGGACCGGTCTCGGTCACCAGCGGAATGTCTTCGATCGCAGCCAGGGTATCTGGGGAGGATCCGGCGATCACCGGAAGCTGCAGCCCGTCGACGTCCATATTGCCCACCGGCATGGGGGAGCCGGCGTTCTCGATGCCGTCCTTCAGGTCGGCAACGCTCAGCCCGGCGGCGCTGAGCTTGTCGTCGTCCGGGATCACCGCGATGTGCTGGGAAGCGCCGCCGGAGACTGCGGCTTCACGCACCCCGTCGATCTTCTGCAGCTTAGGCAGCGCGATGCGTTCCACATCATCGTTCAGCGCTTCCAGGGACTCGTTCGAGGAGACCGCGAGCATCAGCACCGGAAGGTCGGCAATGGAGCCGGCCAGCGCCGTGGGTTCCACGTCTTCGGGCAGCTGGGTCTTCACGTTGGAGATCGCGCGTTCCACCTGCGCGCGGGCACGGTCCATATCGGTGCCGTACTCGAAGGTCAGCGCGATGCGGGTGAACCCGGTCTGCGAGGTGGCGGTGGAGGATTCCAGGCCCTCGACCGCCTGCAGCGCGGTTTCCAACGGGGCTGCGACCTGTTCGTCGACCACCTCGGGGCTTGCGCCCATCTGGGTGGCCATCACGGAGATCTGCGGGAACTCCAGTGCGGGGATCAGTTCCTGCTTCAGCGATCCCATGGAGATCACGCCGAAAACGGCGGCGAAGATCGTGATGAGCGCGATGAGCGCCCGGTTCTTCAAAGACAAGATGGCCAAGCGCTGCATGCGTGTGTGGTCCTAGCTGTGTCGCAGTGGGAGGGGCTGAGCACAACTTTAGTTGGTTGTCATTGCTCAACAGTCACCGAGAGATGTTAAGCACGCAAAAATCATCCGAATGGATTACCCCGGAGTTGCCTGCAGCAGCGGTGCCGGATGCGGCAGCTAGTTTTCGGGGCGTCTACTGTTCTCCGCGCCATGCCTTGAGGAACCATGCGCCAGCGTCGTATGGAAGGAAAATGCGCTTGTAGAACTCTGGCTCTGCTTGGCGCGTTGTCCACGTTGTCCCGCCGCAGGACAAGGCCTGCAGCATGTGTTGCATCTTGCACTGCTTCCGCAGGGTCTCGCTGACGTGCGCCGAGCTTGTGATGTTGTCTTCGGACTGAGAACTTTGGCGGCGGCGCCCACCACTCTTAGACGGACGTGAGTAGGGAAGAACCGGGAAATTGAGATTGAGGCTCTACGTAGATCATTGGCCATCGAGAACGGCTTTTTACTCAGGGGGCCGCATCATTACCGCGAGCGCCACCGATGGCTTTGGCATGGGGTAGCCGAAGTTCACCACGGAACTCCGTTTCGGCTGGGATCGCACCAAGCGCCCTTGGATGGTCAGCCCGACTTGGAGGAGCTTAGTTGGAGCCGTTTCCTTGGGGCATGAGGTAGGCCAGAACGTCGCGAATATGAATCCTCGTTGGAGGGGTCCTCAAAGTTTCGCAACCTTCGTAGATCCACGAAGGTCGCCGCCGCGGAGGGCCAACGCCTAGTTAGGTTCGTTTTTTCGCTTCTGGTTTATGGCTTCTTCGGCAACGATAGGAGCATCTTCGCGGCTCGTCCTAGAATATGCGACGTCATCGTCTCCATAGAGCTCTGCGGCTATTTCCGTGGCCGCATCTACGTTTTGAATACCCAGCTTTTCCAGCAAGAAGCTGATGTCGAGCATATCCCGATCTCGTGCTGAACTCAGCTTCATGGCAAGCAGCGTATCAGGCGAAGCGATATATGCCTTGAGCCCGTCGCCAAGGTTGATACTGACCCATTTTGCTCCTGCGGGGATGAAAGCGGTCGCGCTGGAGTTCAGCCACCCGGATGGAAGATTGCGTTCCTGGGCCATTGATGCAATGACGCGTTCAACGTCGGCTTGGGGTGTATATGAGGCATCAATGTCTTGGGTCACCCGACGGTCGTTTCCCATGAATGCGACGGCTGCCCCGCCGACCAGTCGGATCGTCGGGGTAATTCCTTTGGCACACAGCCTTGCCCCAAGCTCGCCAAGAAGTTCGCGAATCTCATCGACCGTGAAGTCTTTACTCACGCCATCTCCAGCGAATTATCTTTGAGGAAAATATTAAAATCTGCCATTGTCTTCGGGGTGCGCTTTATTGTCAGTTCCCTGAATGCGTCGCTCATACTTCGCGTGTCATCACCTGGAAACCAAGGATCCTGTAGTTTTTTACCCCACCGAGGTTTTTGTGCAGAAACTCCTTCAAGTGCAATTCGCGCGCCTGCTGCAAGCAAAGCATCAAACCGTTCGCTTCCGGTGGGGCGGGGCTTCTTGAGGCGCTCCGGCTTCAACTTTTTCAATTGTTTTAATGAATCCATTGCAATTCGTAAAGCGAATTCACCGTCACCGGAGGACAACTCGCGGGCAATATCGCGGGCTGCCTCCTCGAGGATCGTCTGAGGCGTCAGAGGAGGGGCAGCCCAGCGGATGTTCAAGGCATCGGCAACTCTCAGCGAAGCGCCCAGTTCAGCCGTCTCTTTGCCGGATTCAAGATCAAAAATGAACTTTCGGGAAAGCCCTGTTTTGTTTGCAAGCCCCTGCTGGCTCAACCCGCTTTGGATTCGGGCGCCACGGATTGCTCGCCCCAGATCTCGCGCAGTACTAATCGTTGCCATGTCTACATTATGACACCGTTCGCTAACTAAATGTAAATATGCGAGTAGATAGATTGGAAGGGGGCGTAGGTTGTGATGAGAATTTTATGGAATTTCGCACTCACGCGTTTTTAAGCGTCGTTGCGTTGTGGTTTGGTGATTGTTCCCGCGCTCCCGGAACCGTCCATACGGCAGTGAATAAATCTTCAATGGCGCTCAGCCTTTGCCTCGGGGGTGCCAGATCATCGGCCCTGCGGCACTGGACTTTGTAATTCGCCCTGGCAACAATGTCGGGATAGGACTTTCGCCCTAATGATTTGTGGACGAACGCTAGTAGGAGATCATTACAAGGTGGGAAGTTCCTCCAAGGTCCATCAAGATTCGAAGGACACGGAACGGCGATCCTGACGTAACGAATCACGGTTGCCAACCAGCAGATGCTGAATCTCCCAAACGTTCGGATCCCACGGTGGGATTCGAGCGCATACTCGGTGTATGGGAAAGTCCCACGGAACTTCGCAGACGGGTAAGAAGACCATGGATCGGGACACTTTACGCAGCGTGCAGCGGCCGTTGAAGCAGCTGTACCGCGAGCAGCCTCAAGCCGGAAGCATCGTATTGGAAGCCACCGGAACACTCGGAGAAGAGGGGCTTTCCTGCTCGGTGCAAACCGGCCAGGCGCTGGTGAGCGCTGGTCTGCACCCGTCCACCGGCGGGGACGGGACGCTGGCCTGTTCGGGGGATCTGCTCTTGCAGGCGCTGGTGGCCTGCGCCGGGGTCACCCTGGCGGCGGTCGCGATCAACCGCTCGCTGAGCGTTACCGGCAGCGTCCACGCCAGCGGTGTGCTGGATGTGCGCGGCACCTTGGGACTGGACCCCGAAGCCGCGGTGGGATTCAGCTCGATCAAGTTGTCCTTCGAGCTGCAAACCGAGGCCAGCGAGCATGAAGTAGCGCAGCTGATCGAGGCGACGGAAAAATATTGCGTGGTGCTGCAGACCTTGCGATCCCCGCTAGCCATCGAGGTCACCGCGTTGGCAAAATGACAAAGGCCCGGCTTGCTTCCCCGGCCGCCAAGCGGCAGGAAACAAACCGGACCGTGCCGCAGCTGGCTAGATCAGTTCCAGGCTCTTATCGGTAGCCGCCTTGACCTCGGCGTAGAGCGCCGGGTTCTCGTTCAGCTTGGTGCCGTAGGAAGGGATCATTTCCTTCAGCTTCGCTTCCCAGCCGGCGAACTGCTTCGGGAAGCAGCGCGAAAGCAGGCCAACCATGATCGGGGTCGCGGTCGAGGCGCCAGGGGAGGCGCCGAGCAGACCGGAGATCGAACCGTCCGAGGAGGTGATGACCTCGGTGCCGAACTGCAGGACACCACCCTTCTTGGCGTCCTTCTTGATGACCTGGACGCGCTGACCGGCGGTGATCAGCTCCCACTGGGAGCCGTCTGCCGCGGGGAAGTACTCGGCCAGGGCCTCGTCCTTCTTGGCGCGCGACTTGAGCACCTCCTTGATCAGGTAGGTGGTCAGCGACATGTTGTCCTTGCCCACGGCAAGCATCGGGATGATGTTGTGCGGGCGCAGCGACAGCGGCAGGTCCATTTGCCCGGTGGACTTCAGGAAGTTCATCGAGAATCCGGCGTACGGGCCGAACATCAGCGAACGCTTGCCATCAACGAAGCGGGTGTCCAGGTGCGGCACGGACATCGGTGGGGCGCCGACCGAAGCCTGACCATAGACCTTTGCGTGGTGCTGGTTGATGACCGTTTCATCGGTGCAGCGCAGGAACTGGCCGGAGACCGGGAAGCCGCCGAAGCCCTTGATCTCATCGATGCCGGATTTCTGCAGCAGCGACAGGGCACCGCCGCCTGCGCCGACGAAGACGAACTTGGCCTTCACGGTCTTCACTGCGCCGTTGGCGTTGTCCTTGACGGTGATTTCCCAGCCGGCGCCATCGCGCTTGAGGGTTTTGACCTTGTGGCCGTAGTTCACCGAGGCGCCCGCGGCGCTCAGCGAGTTGGTCAGGTCCTTGGTCAGGCGGCCGAAATCAACGTCGGTGCCCGAGGCCACGCGAGAGGCGGCAACCTTCTGCGCGGCGTCACGTCCCTTGGCGACCAGCGGAGTCCACTCGTTGATGGTGTCTAGATCTGTGGTGTGCTCCATTTCGCCGAACAGCGCGTTCGGCTTCAGGGCGTCATAGCGTGCCTTGAGGTACTTGGAGTGGTCCTCGCCAATGACGAAGGACATGTGCGGCAGCGCGTTGATGAAATCCGCGTCTGCAACGCGCTTGTTCTCAACTGCCCACGAGTAGAACTGGCGGGACACCTGGAACTGCTCGTTGATGCCGATTGCCTTGGCTGGGTCAACGGTTCCGTCGGCCTTGGCCGGGGCGTAGTTCAGTTCGCACAGTGCCGAGTGACCGGTACCTGCGTTGTTCCATGGTGAGGATGATTCCTCTCCGGCCTTGTCGAGGTTTTCGAAAAGACCAATAGACCAGGTTGGTTCCAGCTGGTTGATCATGGTGCCAAGGGTGGCACTCATGATGCCGGCACCGATTAGTACTACGTCAAAAGATTCGGTTGACGTTTCAGAAGGCACGAGGATCTCCATCGACAGTGATACTTTGCTCTACTACAGACTAGACCTACTAGACCACCGGTTAAAAATCCTTAACTGGAAAGTGCGGGTGAGTTAGTCATCTGCACGTCCAGATAGCTCTCATTGAGCATGGGCGAAGAAGGATAGTAAGTGACATTCGGGTTGAAGGCCAACGCCGAAATCGGAAATACCAGTGGAACCAGCGGTAGATCGGTGTTCAACGTGGCCAAAATGGCGGTCATGGCCGCGGTGCGTTCCTCTCCCGGGGGCAAGGAACGAGCTACCAGCACCTGTGAGTCAAGTAACTTGGAGGTGTATCCGAACTCATGCTCCTTGGCGTCGAGAATTCCGGAGATAAAGTCATCCTCCAGACGGTATCCACCGGAGAAGCCCAAGAGATGCATTCCGTTGAATTCCGTCGAACGCACCGTATCCACATATCCGTCGGTCCACGCAATGGGGCGTGGCTTGATCCGAATGCCTACCGCCGCTAGGTCTTCGGCCAGTTGGGCGAAGGTGCGCTCGGGCAGCGGAAGGTAGTTTCGCGAGACCCGCAGCGGGTAGGCGAACTCGATGATTTCGCCTTTGTACTCGATGTCCGCCAACAGCTGCTTGGCCTTCTCGGAGCTGTGGTTCAGCGTACCTTCCGGTTCCGGGACGCCGAAGGCCGGCGGCAGGATGCTCTGCGCGGACTTGGAACCCTGGAGGAAGAGGTTGTCGGCTAGTCGCCCACGATTGACCGCGTGGGTGATGGCCATGCGGAATTCGGGCTTGGCCAGCCACTCGTTGCGGTGGTCCAATCCGAGATACAACACCGAGAACGGGTCGCGCTGCACGACGACTTTCGCATTGCGAACCAAGGTGCGCATGATGTCGACGGACACCATGTCGAAACCGTCGATTTCCTCGGCCATCAGCGCGCTTTCGCGGTTGTAGGGGGAGGGGATCGGGGAAACCACCACGGCTTCAGGATGGTTCGGGTTGTTGCTGAGCTTCGTTTTGTCCCAATAGTCGGCGAAGAGCTCCAGATTCACGGTGCCCTGGTCGTTGGACACGAACTTGTAGGGGCCGGTGCCGGAAGGCGCGGTGAGCAGCGCTTCGCTCGGGTTGCTTTTCGGGCCTCCGGTAAGCGAATCCGGTGCGGCGATCGCCATCCCCGGCAGGGTGAGCGCTTCGATGAGCCCGGCACGGGGTCGGCGCAGCTTCAAGGTGAGAACGTATGGCTCGGTGGCCTCGACTCCGGCAAAATAGCTTGCGCTGCCGCCGAGGGATTTCCCGGTGAAAAGGTCCTGAGCGTAAATGGCCTTGAGTTTCTCCAGCTCGGCCAGGCGCTGGGTTTCGGCCGCCTGCTGCTCCTCGGTGGCCGTGGTGTCCTTGTCCAGCTTGAGCTTCAGCTCCGCTTCGGTAGGCAGCTTGGGAATGTCTTTTTCGTGGTGGAAGACGTGCATGAAGCCTTGGCTGGAGCGCAGCTGCAGGTCCTTGGGCAGCTTGACCCAGCGGTTGAAGTTCGCCACGACGGCTGCGGCATTGAATTCGCTGCCGTCGTGGAAGCGCACCCCGCGCCGCAGGGTGAAGGTATAGCGCAGGCCGTCTTCGCTCTGGGTCCAGGCTTCGGCGAGACCGGCAATTGGGCTGCCGGTATTCGCGTCGATGGAGATCAGCGTCTCGTAGACCTGGCGGGTGATGCGGAAGGATTCGTTGTCATTGGCCAATGCGGGATCCAGCGACACCGGGGGAGCGGAAGCTGCCAGGCGCAGGGTACGCGGGATGGCAGGTTCACTTGCCGACGCACTGGCGGAGGCTACGCCTTCACCGGTCTTCGAAGTGCAGGAAGCCAGCGCCAGTGTTGTCGCAGCGAGCGATCCGGTGAGCAGCAAGCGTCGCGTCACGAGAAGTTGTTGCTTCGAAGGCACAGTGGTGGCTCGACTTCCTCTTGATTGCTCTCGGTTCCCAGCCGCGGTGGACCGGAAGCTTTCGCGGCGGTAAACGGTCTGGGTATTTATCAAAGATAGCGCACGCCACTAGCGGCACCCCCAGTAATTCTCGGGGTGCCGCAAAGTGGGATCAAATTGTTAGCTAAAAAGCATTAACTAGTGATCTGGTGCACAGCGTTCTCGCCAAGTTCGCCTTTTGACCATGCCGGGAGCTGCTTTTTGAGCAGGCGCACCATCCGCGGGAAGAAGGCGGCGGTATTTCCGCCGTTATGCGGCAGGATCAACGCGTTCGGGCATTGCCACAGCGGGTGGTCCGCCGGCAGTGGTTCTGGTTCGAAAACATCCGAGGCTACCGACAGTCGCCCGGAGGCAACCTCGGCGACCAGCGCGTCGGTGTCAACCACCGGACCGCGGGCCACGTTGACTATCAATGCACCATCGGGAAGCTTGGCGAGCAACTCGGCGTCCACCAGATGGTGGGTGGAGTCGTTGAGCGGAACAATCAGAATCAGCACCTCGATTTCACCTGCATGGGCGGATAGCTGGTCAACGGAGAGAATCTCACCGTGCTCGTCGGTGCGGGCGCGGGAACCGAAGCGCAACAAGTTCACCTCGAAGGGCTCCAAGCGTTTGCGGATTTCCTCGCCGATGCCGCCGACTCCGACAAGGCCCACCGTGCGGTCGGCCAAGCCGGGCCACTGCATGGGGTTCCATGCCCCTTCGCTCTGGTCGCGTACCGCCTGCGGGAAACCGCGCAGCGAAGCGATGGCTAGCCCCAGTGCCATCTCTGCGGTGGCTGCGGCGTGCACGCCGGCGGCCGTCGTGATATTTGCTCGGTCGCCAACGAGGTCAATCAGTCCGTCGTAGCCGGTGGTCTGCGTTTGTACGTGGCTGACGTTTGGTGCCCGATCGATGTTTCGCAGGCTGTGCGGTGAGGCCATATAAGGGAAGATCGTTATGTCGATCTCCTCCAGGTTGGTGGAAGGCTCGTTGACCAAGTCCCAAATAACCGGCTTGAGATTGCTTGGCAACTCGCCGACAGCGTCGAGAAGTTCTTGGGTGGGAAAGGAAACCGTGCGTTGGGTGATCATGGGATCACTGTATAAAGCAGGCGATGCCCATGGAAATAACCCCAAGTCATCTGCTGTAACGAAGGTCACCGGCCGAAGGGTCCCTCTCGTTTTGCACTCTCGCCGAAAGCTGGTAAAGTTTTATCTCGTTGCGAAAGCGCGAAGCACAAAAAGCTTCTAGAACATCGCAGCGGGCGCCTCTAGCTCAATTGGCAGAGCAACTGACTCTTAATCAGTAGGTTTCGGGTTCAAGTCCCGAGGGGCGCACAGTGAAAAAGGTCGGACTTCGGTCCGGCCTTTTTGCGTACCCGGGATAAATTTTGCTCGTCCCCAAATTATTCGCCTGACCGATGCACTGCACCGGATTCCCCTAACCGCCGAATGCCTCTGTGCGTTGAACCTCGTGAGCAACGAACAGTTGGGCGTGCCCATTGCGCCGGAAAGCTTGATGCGGGCTGGTGCGGCCAGGAGAAATTAATGGTCATTGCTCAATTGAAATGGGTTGAACGCGTCCGCTGAGAGGCTGCCTGGACCCCGATTGCAGAATATCGGTGCGGACCTTGGATCTTCAGCGGTCTAGCCATCTTCCACGGAGGCTTGGAAGCTCCAAGACCGCTGGTGGTGCCTGTCCTCGGGTTGCCCTTCGCCCGGCGAGCCGGATCTGCAGCTGCTCGGCCGGAACATTGTTCGGCCGTGCCGAACGGCCATGCGGAGCCGTGCCATTTACGTTGCCAATTTGCTGAAATAACCTGAAATAGAAGCGAAAACATCGCTTCACAGGCAAAAACAGAAAGCAGCGTCATGGCCAAGGTCGTACTCGTTCTCTATCCCGATCCCGTGAAAGGTTTCCCAAACTTCCCTGACGACTATGCTCGCGATTCCCTTCCTGCGGTGCCGGACTATCCCAATGGGCAGACACTGCCAAACCCAAAGGGCATCGACTTCACTCCCGGCGCCCTGTTGGGTTCGGTCACCGGCGAACTGGGGCTGCGCAAGTATCTGGAAGACAACGGGCACGAACTCGTAGTGACCAGCGACAAGGACGGAGAAGATTCGGTCTTCGAACGCGAGCTGGTCGATGCCGACATCATCATTTCGCAGCCATTCTGGCCGGCCTACCTCACCGCAGAGCGTCTGGCCAAGGCCAAGAACCTGAAGATCGCGGTGACCGCAGGCATCGGCAGCGACCATGTCGACCTGACCACGGCCAACGATCTGGGTATCACCGTTGCCGAGGTCACCTACAGCAACTCGCATTCGGTGGCCGAGCACACGGTCATGCAAGTTCTGGTGCTCGTGCGGGATTTCGTTCTCCAGCACAAGATTTCCGCGGACGGCGGATGGAATATCGCCGACGCGGTGGAGCGCTCCTATGATCTGGAGGGCATGGACGTAGGCATCTTCGCGGCCGGCCGCATCGGCCGCGCGGTGATCGAGCGGCTGGCGCCCTTTGGCGTGAAGCTGCACTACAACGACCGGTTCCGCCTTCCGGCCGAGTATGAGCAAAAGTACCACCTGCAGTTCCACGAGAGCATTAACGAGCTGGTCAAGCATGTTGACGTGCTCACCGTCCACGCCCCGCTGACCGATGAAACCACCGGTTTGCTCAACGACGATCTCTTGGGCACCATGCGGCGCGGTTCCTACATCGTCAATCCGGCACGTGGGGCCATCGCCGAGGCCGATGCCATCGTTCGGGCCCTGGAGTCCGGCCGGCTCGCCGGATATGCAGGTGACGTGTGGGCCCCGCAGCCGGCTCCCGCGGATCATCCCTGGCGCACCATGGCGCATAACGCGATGACCACCCACACCTCGGGCACCTCGCTCTCCGCCCAGGCCAAATACGCCGCAGGGACCCGGGAAATCCTGGAATGCTTCTTCGAGGGCCGCGAGATCCGCCCCGAATACCTGATCGTCCAGGGCGGGGACTACGCCGGGACCGGCGCGCATTCCTACGCCGAGCAGAAGTAGCTTCGGCTAGTGTATTCGGGCAAGGGCTTTGATACTTTGCGGGAGATTCGCTCAGGCCCGAATGCCTGCGCAGGCCGATGATGTGAAAGTAGGAGTCCATGCTTCTGACCCAGTTGGAGTACTTTGTCGCGCTGGCCCGGGAAAAGCATTTTGGACATGCTGCGGCGGCCTGCTTCGTCTCCCCGTCGGCGCTGTCCGAAGCGATCCGGAAATTGGAAACCGAGCTGGGCGTTCCGCTCGTGACGCGCGGAAGGAACTTCGAGGGACTCACCACCGAAGGCCAGCAGGCGCTGATCTGGGCACAGAAGATGGTGGCGAACCAGCATTCGATGCTGACCGAGCTCTCCGCGGCCCGCGGAAACCTCACCGCCCGCATTCGGGTTGGAGCCATCCCTGCTGGCGGTGCGCTGGCAGCTTCGGTTTTGTCCCAGCTGGGGCGGCAGCAGCATTCGGTCACGGCCACTCTTTCCACCGGATTGAGCAGTGAGCAGATCATGGCAAAATTGCGCCGCTTTGAACTCGAAGCCGGGGTGATTCTGCCCTCCGCCGCCGATGGGCCGGATATCTTGGCCGTGGCCATCAGCGAAATTTCCCATGTGGTGGTGGCGCCCCACGGAGTTTTTCCGGCCGAAACCAAGTACGTGACCGGCTCCATGCTCCGCGATGTCCCGTTGGCCTTGCTGTCTCCGGCGATGCGTGCCCGGCAGCAGCTGGATCTGCGATTTGCGGAGCATGGAATTGAACTGCGCCCGCGCTTTGACGTCGATTCCGTTGAGGCCCTGCTCAACCTTGTCGCCCAGGGTCCGTGGGTCACCGTGATTCCCGAATCTTCCATCACCAAGCATCCGCCACAGGCAAATATTCGAGTCCTGCCGCTCACCGAGCCGCATGTCGCAATTTCCTTGGCCGTAGTGCGACTGGC
The DNA here is from genome assembly GCF_052379245.1 of Glutamicibacter sp. AOP12-B1-11. Classification (NCBI taxonomy): domain Bacteria; kingdom Bacillati; phylum Actinomycetota; class Actinomycetes; order Micrococcales; family Micrococcaceae; genus Glutamicibacter; species Glutamicibacter sp. AOP12-B1-11. The sequence continues at coordinate 76,807 of NZ_JBQSYL010000009.1, forward strand.
TCAAAAACCCGTTTCCGCAATTTCGCGAGCCCTCGACTCGGCGATTGGATCAGTGTTGCCCGCGACCTGACCCACTCGCTGCACAGGGCCCCTCACCTTGAAAGGCCCGCTTATGAGGCACTCGATTCACCCGTTACTCCGCCACCTGCAACCTGCGATGGCCTGGAGGCATGTCCTGTGGGCCTCGCTGGGTAGCTTTCTGGCCATCGCCGCCTTGTCCTGGGTGGGCAATAGCGTTGGATCACCGATTCTGATCGCAGCCTTCGGCTCTTCCTGCGTCCTGGTCTTTCTCCTGCCTTCCTCGCCCATGGCGCAACCGGTCAGCTTGGTCGGTGGCCACCTGGTCTCCGCATGCTGCGGATTGCTGGTCCGAACCTACTTGCCCTCCGCGTGGTGGAGCATCGCTTTGGCGGTGGGCTTGTCCATCGCAGCCATGGCGTTGCTGCGCGTGACCCATCCGCCGGCAGGGGGAAACCCCATTGGGATACTGCTCGCGAACGAAGGCTGGAGCTACCTGGTGGTTACGGTGCTACTCGGCTCCTTGATCGTCGCGGTATGCGGCATGGTGTTCCGCGTGTTCCCGCTGGCGAAGAGCGAGTCCCGAGCCGAACCCGAGCAGCAAATCACCGAAGAAGACCTGGATCAACTCACGCGGTGAGCCACCAGGGGTGCCGTCAATGCCCCGTGACGGCAACCCTTGGCGCCGCCGAAAAGCCGCAACTGAATGGCAGGACGCCCACTGTTGTGATCCATTGCACGGGCGAACTTTTAGTTAATTTTTGGAAATCCCGCTCGCCAGAATTCGCAAAAGCACCACTGACTAGGCATTATTATTGCTCCAGGGGTGCGGTTGGCCGATTTTCCTTTTTGGGTGCCTTCTGCCTATGATTATCTACGTCGCAACGACATGAACCGGAAACGGACTAGTCAGAGCGAAGTAAGCGCCTCTAGCTCAATTGGCAGAGCAACTGACTCTTAATCAGTAGGTTTCGGGTTCAAGTCCCGAGGGGCGCACAATGAGATCCGACCTGAACTATCAGGTCGGATTTTTTGTATATCCACGGAAAAGGGGTTCTACGAATGAGCAATGAAGCCACTACGCCAACTCGCTTGGCTGCGGGGGATCAGGCGCCAGACTTCACATTGCGCGATGCCGAAGGCAATGAAGTGACCTTGTCCAGCTTCCGCGGCAAGAAAGCGATCGTGTACTTCTACCCGGCGGCGTCCACTCCTGGCTGCACGAAGCAGGCCTGCGATTTCCGCGACTCGATCCAGTCCCTGAAGGGTCTGGGCTACGAGGTTCTCGGAATCTCCCCGGACGGTGTTACCAAGCTGGCGAAGTTCGCCGCCAAGGAAGAGCTCAACTTCCCGCTGCTGGCCGACGAGGACCATGCGGTCGCCGAAGCCTATGGCGCCTGGGGCGAAAAGAAGAATTATGGCCGCACCTACGAGGGGCTGATTCGCTCGACCATTGTGGTCGACGAGCAGGGTCTGGTTTCCCTGGCGCAGTACAACGTTCGTGCCACCGGTCACGTAGCAAAGCTGCGTCGTGACTTGGGGATTGATCCCAAGTAGAAGCATGGTTCGCCGATTTTATATCTGCGAATTATTCCGCTAGACTAGTTGAGGTCGAGTTACCGGACTTCGAGTCAGGTGTAGCGCGAGCGAGTATGGCGGAATTGGTAGACGCGCTGGATTTAGGTTCCAGTGTCTTCGGACGTGAGAGTTCAAGTCTCTCTACTCGCACCAACCACACAAAACCTCCCGAACTAGCAAAGTTCGGGAGGTTTTGTGCATCCTGCAAGGTGGACGCTGGCGCGCGGAGCGGTGCCGCGGCACGGATCCTGCTCGTTGCCGCGGGCCGGGGGAGTAGGCTTTGGAAGAGCAATCCTGCGATCGGGAATGCTGAAGGTGATTATTCAAGGGGTGGAATGTGGAGCGCGAAAAGCTGCCCACGATGTATAGCTTGGCGCAATCGGATCCGGAGCAAGCGCTCATACCCCGCGCTGGCATCCCGGCACAGGACCTCGCCCAGATCGAGCGCATCATGGCCGAACTGGGACGGCTGCGTGCGGTGGAGCGGCGCATCATGCATAGCGCGCAGAGCTTCATGAAGCTCAACGAAACGGATATGCGCGCCATTCGCCAGCTCATTTCCGCAAAGCATGCCGGGCAAGCGGTGACCCCAGGATTGCTCGCCCGCCATTTGGGGGTCACCACCGCCTCGGTGACCAAGATGATCGACCGGCTCGTGGCCGGCGGGCATGTGGTGCGCAAGGCGCACCCCACCGATCGGCGCTCCTGGCAGGTGGAAGTCAGCGAAGAAACGCATCTGGCCGCCCGCGAGCAGCTGGGGCGCCACCACGCCAAGCGATTCGACGTGGCCCTGGGATTGAGCGCCGAAGAACGCGATGTGGTGATCCGCTTCCTCGCCGGCACCTCCGATGCCCTGCAGGACAGCCTCTACGGGGTCGAGCCCGAAGCCTCCGAGTCCGGCGAATAACTCCCTAGGCCGGGGTGCTCTCATTTTCGGCCTGCGTTATGATGCTGCGCAGCATCGAGGAGAAGATCAGGCCGTGGAACGGGTACACGGACCACCAATAGAGCCGTCCGGCGAGCCCGCGCGGGAAGAAGATGGCCCGTTGGGTCAGCCGCACCTTTCCGGCCTCCTGGCCGCTGAGCCGGAATTCCAGCCAGGCCCGTCCGGGCACGCGCATTTCGGCGCGCAGGCGCAGCAGCTGGCCCGGTTCCAGGGCTTCGACCCGCCACCAGTCCACCACATCTCCCAGCGCCAGTTTTTCGCGTTGCCGCCGTCCGCGGCGCAGGCCCACCCCTCCGGCTAGCTTGTCCAGCAGCCCGCGGGCCTTCCAGAGCAGCGGGAAGGAGAAGTAGCCGGACTCTCCGCCAATGCGGCCAAGCACCGTGAACAGCCCGGCGGCGCTTGCCGCGCTGTCCTGGGTTCGCTCATCGACGTAGACCCGGTGCCCGGCCCACTCGGGGTCCGAAGGCAGCGGATCCGCGGGGGCCGAAACGGGGTGCGCCGTAGCCCAGTTGGTGTCCACCGAGTCGGTGCGGATCTTCTCCAAGGCCAGCGCGACCGCGCGTGGATAGTCCGTCAGCCCGCCTTCGGGGCGGTCTATCAGCGCATCGATGGCCCGGTTGCGCACCAGGCAATCGTGCTGCAGCGAATCAACCAGCGCGCCGGCGAGGGTATGCGGCAACGGAGTGACCAGATTAACCCAATGCGAGGCCAGCCGCGGCGTCAGCAGCGGAAGCGGTATCACCCACGGCTTGCGCAGTCCCGCCTGGACGGCGTAGCTGCGCATCAGCTCGGCGTAGCTGTAGGCAAGCGGCCCGCCGATGTCATAGGTCCCCCAGCTGCCGGCCGGCAGTTCCGCGCAGCGCGCCAGATAATGCAGGGCGTCGCGCACCGCGATGGGCTGGACCTTGTTCAGCACCCAGCGCGGCGCGGGCATCACCGGCAGCACATCGCTCAAATGCCGGATCATTTCGAAGCTCGCGGAGCCCGAACCGATCACCAGGCCCGCCTGCAAGGTGAGCAAGGGGACCGGGCCGGATCCGAGGATCCGGCCCACCTTGGCCCGGGAGGCCAGGTGGTCGCTGAGTTCGCCCTCGGGATGCAGCCCGGAGAAGTAGACCAGCTGTCCCACCGAAGCCTCGGTGGCCGCTTTCAGCATGCTGTGCGCGCAGCGTTCCTCGGCGGCCATGAAATTTTTGGTGCTGGACATCGAATGCACCAGGTAATAGACCACGTCCGCTCCGGCGCAGAGCCGTGCGACCGCCGAGCCGTCCTCCAGGGTTCCGGAGACAACCTCTACCTGCTCGCGCCAGGGGACGTCGCGCAGCCGGTCGGCGCTGCGTGTGAGCACGCGTACCCGGTGCCCGCGTTCGAGCAGCAAGGGGACCAGCCGCCCACCGATGTATCCGGTCGCGCCGGTGACCGCAATGGTGCTCATGGCTGGCTCAATTCTTCTCGGCCGCGCAAGCGCAGGGCGACTCCGGCCGCGCAGAGCAGCAGCAAGGCCGCGGCCGCCAGCGCCGAGTAGCCGACCAGTTGAGACTCATTGGACCCGGTGAGCCGGCTATGCCCAATCCAGGCAATGCCCCAAGCCATGGCCAGCGCCGTGTAGAGCTTTCCCCTGCAGTACCAGCAGACCGCCACCGCGATAATCACGGCAAGCGCGAGCAGAACCAGTGCCGCAACCGGAGCCCACGCGGCGTTTGCGCCCACGCCCCATGAGGAGAGCAGCGCCGAGACATTGGCAATGCTTGCCACGTTCACCCAGCCCAGATAGACGCCGTAGGTCAGCCACATGATCCAATGCTCGGCCCGCGAGCTGCTGGAGAAGCGCACCAGCCGGACCAGGATCCAGATCAGCACCAGCAGCAGCGCAAAAATCACCACGACGCTCAACGCCAGCAGGTCGAATTGCACCACCGCGATCCAGGCCGCGTTCAGCAGCGCGGAGGCCGCCACCGGCAGGCGCAGCGCCCTCAGGGTTTCCGAGCGCCGCCCCGCGGGCAAGGCCTGGTAGACGGCGAACACCGCAAGCCCCAGATAGATGAAGCTCCAGATGGAGAACGCCGGACCGGAAGGGGCGAGCAAGGTTGAATCGGCCCCGAGGTAACCGCCGGCGGCATCTTGGATGGAGGTGCCGCCCAGGGCGCCGCTGCCGATGAACGCCGCCGTGATCGCCGCGCCCAGGGCCGCGATTTCCAGGATCACCGTAGGCCAGGGGGCCATCGATGCGCTGCGTTGTGGTTCTTTCATGGTCCGCTCCTCGCGGTTGGTGGGCCAAAGATCTTGAAACTGGAGTCGACAAATGAAGATACTTAAACCATGATGTATCTAGCGAAGCTAATAATCAACCTAGCGAGAGAAGTTCTTCATGGCTACCACCGCGGACCCCAGGTCCTCTAGCGTGCTGCGACTCATGCGCCAATTCCAGCATGCCTACGCGGCGGCCGAGGACAAATACCGCAGGGAACTGGGCCTGAACGACACGGATCTGCGGGCGTTGAACGCGCTGGGAGTCGATAAGCAACTCGGTCCCGGACAGCTTGGTGCCAAGCTTTCGGTCTCCACGGCGGGAATCACCTCCGTGCTGGACCGGCTGGAGGCCCATGGCTACATTCGCCGCCAGGACCATCCCCAGGACCGGCGCAAGAAGCTGATCTTGCAGGGAGCGAACTTTCCCGGCCTCCCGGAGCAAGCCGCGGGAAGCCTGCGCGGAATCTACCGGGCCTTCCGGGAACTGGACGAGCAGCAACAGTACACGGTGCTTGGCTTCCTGCATGAGGCCTGCCAAGCGTTGGAATCCGACACCGAAACCCACCTATGGAGCAAAGGGCCATGACCATCCACGCCACCTCACACACGGCACCTTCGAGCAAAGACCCCGGATTGCCCGGCTTTGCCGACACCCGGACGCTGGCCGAAATCCGCCGGCATCTGGAAACCATCCTGGACCAGGCCAAGGCACGGGCCGGCGCCTATTCCCCGCACACCGCGCAGCTCTGGGAGGCGATCTCGCGCAGCGTGGAACACGGAAAACTCACCCGCCCGGCCCTGGTGTTCCTCGGATACCAGGCGTTCGCCGGGGCGGACCCGGGCCGCGCCAAGGATCTGGCCTGCGCCTTCGAATTGCTGCATACCGCCCTGCTGATGCATGACGACGTGATCGACCGCGACTACATGCGCCGCGGCCGGCCGACCCTGTCGGCGCACTACCGCGACCAGGCGCTGGCCGCCGGACGGTGCGCGGCCGATGCCGAGCACCTCGGCAACAGCGCCGCGGTGATCGCCGGGGACCTGCTGCTGGCGGAGGCGATCAAGCTGGCCGCCCGCGCCGGGCACGGACTGGACTGCGAGGCAGCCGTGGAGGAGGCCTTCCACCAGGCCATCGCGCAGGCCGGGGCCGGAGAGCTCGAAGACCTGCTCTACTCGCTGCTCGATGCACCGGCCACCACCGGGGAGGTCTTGCGCATGGAAGAGCTCAAAACCGCCGCCTACTCCTTCCAGCTTCCGCTGCAGGCCGGAGCCCTGCTCGCCGGAGCCAGCGCGCAGCAAGCCGCGCGGCTCGGCGCGGTGGGCTGCCAGCTGGGCATCGCCTACCAGGTGATCGACGACGTGCTGGGGACCTTCGGGGAGCCGGAGGCCACCGGAAAGCCCAACGACTCGGATCTGCGCGAAGCCAAGAGCACCATTCTGATCTCGCTGGCCAGCGAACAGGAGGGCTTCAGCTCGCTGCTGGCCTCCTACCGGACCGGGCACAGCGATATGGCCACCCTGCGCCACGCCCTGGAAGAATCCGGAGCCGAGCAGTTCGCCCGCAAACTCGCCAACGAGCTCTGCGCCTCCGCCACCCGTTCGGCCACCTTCCTGCGCCTGCCTGCCGCCGCGCAACGCATGCTGCACGAATGCACCGCCCTGATCCTCTCCCGGAGCAACTGAGCCATGGAACCCACAGATCTGGAGCGCTACGCGGACACCGCCCAGCGCAGCGCCCGCGTGGTGATCGGCTCCTACTCGACCTCCTTCTCGCTGGCCTGCAAAATGCTGGACCGGGGCACGGCCAGGCATATCGCCAACATCTACGCCCTGGTCCGGCTGGCCGACGAGGTGGTCGACGGGGTAGCCCGCGAAGCCGGGCTGGATGCCCGGCAGGTCGCCGCCGCCCTGGAGGCGCTCGAAGCGGAAACCGAGCAGGGCCTGGACAGCGGGTACAGCACCAACCTGCTGGTGCACGCATTCTCCGCCACCGCCCGGGCCACCGGCATCGGCACCGAGCTGACCCGCCCGTTCTTCGCCTCCATGCGCGCGGATTTGCTGCGCAGCGCGCACGACGCCGAATCCCTGGAGCAGTACATCTACGGATCGGCCGAGGTGGTGGGGCTGATGTGCCTGCAGGTGTTCCGTGCCATGCCCGGAAGCCAGCGAAGCCACACCCCGGAGGCCACCGCCGCCGCCCGGAGCCTGGGCGCGGCCTTCCAGAAGGTGAACTTCCTGCGCGATCTGGCCGCAGACAGCCAGCAGCTGGGACGCAGTTATTTCCCGGGCGACCCGGCGCAGGGTTTCTCCGAAGCGCAGAAATCCGCGCTGGTGGCCGAGATCTACGCCGACCTTGCCGTCGCCGAGCGCGGCATCGTGCTGCTTCCGCCCGGCGCGGCACGCGCGGTGCGCATGGCCCACGATCTGTTTGCCGAACTGAACCGGCAGCTCGAACGCACCGCGGCCAGCGAACTGCTCACCCGGCGGATCTCCGTCTCGACCCCGCGCAAGGCCCTGATCGCGGCCAGGACCATGCTCGGCACTATTTCTTGGAGCAGCAAATGAGCACTTCTTCCTCCCGCGTCGTGGTGATCGGCGCCGGGTTCTCCGGGCTGGCCAGCGCCGGGCTGCTGGCCGCCAGCGGGCACCAGGTGACCGTGCTCGAGCAGCACCCCACCCTCGGCGGGCGTTCCGGACGCCTGCAACGCGGTGGGTTCCGCTTCGACACCGGTCCCTCGTGGTACCTGATGCCCGAGGTCTTCGAGCACTGGTTCAACCTGATGGGCTCGCGCGTGGAAGAGCACCTGGAGCTGCGCGAGCTGCCGGTGGGCTACCGGGCCTTCTTCGAAGACGGCGCCGCGCCGGTGGACGTGGGCACCGGCGACGCGGTCCGGGAACTCTTCGAGGAGCTGGAGCCCGGATCCGGCGCGGCGCTGGATGAATACCTGGCCCAGGCCGGCACCAGCTACGCGCTGGCACTGAAGCATTTCCTCTATGACGACTTCCGCTCCTTGAAGGGACTGCTCAACCCTGGACTCGCGCGCCATGCGCGGAGCCTCGCGCCGCTGCTGGCCAGCAACCTGCAAAGCTACATAGCCAAGCGGTTCGGCAACCGGCAGCTGCGCCAGATCCTCGGCTACCCGGCCGTTTTCCTCGGCTCCAGCCCGCGGCGCACCCCGGCCCTGTACCAATTGATGAGCCACCTGGATCTGGTGGACGGAGTGAAATACCCGATGGGCGGATTCGCGGGCCTCGCGGACGCCATGGGCCAGCTGGCCATCTCCCGGGGCGCCACCGTGCACCTGGGCGCCACGGCGACGAAGATCGAAACCGGGAAACGCCCCGGACCCGCGGTGGAAGCGGTGCGCTGGGTCGATGATGCTGGCAACGTGCAGCGCACCGAAGCGGACTTCGTCATCGGCGCCGCGGATCTGCACCACCTGGAGGGCGAGCTGCTGGACCCGGAATTGCACAGCCACCCGGCGAAAAGCTGGAAGTCCAAGGACCCGGGCCCCAGCGCGGTGCTGCTCTGTCTGGGCATCTCCGGCCGGCTCCCGCAGCTGGAGCACCACAACCTGCTGTTCACCCGCGACTGGGATGATAATTTTGCCCGGATCCACGAAGGACGCGAACTGGGCGAACAGACGAGCATCTACGTCTGCAAGCCCAGCGCCACGGACCCGGGCGTTGCCCCGGACGGACATGAGAATCTGTTCATCCTCATTCCCGCGCCGGCGCTGCCCGAATGGGGCAGCGGGGGAGCCGATGGGCAAGGGGATCTCAGGGTGGAGCAGGTCGCGGACGCGGCCATCGACCAGCTGGCCGCCTGGGCACGGATCCCGGACCTGCGCGAGCGCGTGGTGGTGCGCCAGAGCATCGGACCGGCGGACTTCCTCACGCAATATGGCGCCTTCCGCGGTTCCGCCCTCGGCCTGGCCCACACCTTGGGGCAAAGCGCGATGCTGCGCCCTGGCAACCAGAGCAGCAAGGTGGCCGGGCTCTACTTCGCCGGAAGTTCGGTGCGCCCGGGGATCGGGGTGCCGATGTGCCTGATCAGCGGGGAGCTGGCCGCCAAGGCGGTAAACGGCATCGATACGCCCGGCGCCATCGACCAGGCGCAGTGGGCGCGATTGTGCGGAGCGGGCCAATGACCTATCTGCTGATCTTGCTCGGGCTCATCTTTTGCATGGGGCTGCTCGATGCGCGCTTCAGGCTCTTTGTCTTCGCCAAGCCCTTGGCCGCGCTGGCTAGCCTGGTGCTGGGGACTGCATTCTTCCTGCTCTGGGACGTGATCGCCATCGCCCAAGGCATCTTCCTGCACCTGGACTCGGCGCTGATGACCGGGATCATGGTGGCCGAGCAGCTTCCGCTCGAAGAGGTGTTTTTCCTGTTCTTCCTGTGCTATTCGACAATGATCGTGGTCAACGGGATTGCGCTGCTGCGCGAGCCGAAAGCCGCTGCGCGGCCACGCGGGGAAGGAGCGGGAAATGTTTCTTGAATTGGGCTTCTGGTTTGCGGCCCTCGCCGCGCTCGCCCTGATCGGTGCCCTGCTGTACCGGCGGATCAGGCCGGCCGCCGCGCTTCCGGAATTGGGGCTGGCACTGCTGATCATGGTGTTGCTCACCGCGATCTTCGACAACGTGATGATCGCGGCCGGCCTGTTCGACTACGGCGAGCAGACCTTGCTGGGAGTGCGCATTGGACGCGCCCCGCTTGAAGACTTCCTCTACCCGTTGTGCGCGGTACTGCTGATGCCCGCCCTGTGGTGGCTGCTTGGCGGGAAGCCCACGGCAGAGCATAAAAACCAGGGGAGCGGTAAATGATCCGCGCAATCCTCGCCACCTCCCGCCCCATCTCCTGGGTGAATACCGCCTACCCGTTTGCGGCCGCCTATCTGATCGCCGGGCAGCGCATCGATTGGCTGCTGGTGGTGGGAACGATCTTCTTCCTGTTCCCGTACAACTTGCTGATGTACGGGGTCAACGACGTCTTCGACTACGAGTCGGACCTGCGCAATCCGCGCAAGGGCGGCGTCGAGGGCGCGCTGCTGTCCAAGGATACGCACCGCAGGATCCTCTCCGCCTGCCTGGTCATTTCGCTTCCGTTCATCGCGGCATTGGCTATTGGCGGCACCGCACTGTCCAACGCGGTGCTGGCGGCCAGCGTGGCCGCGGTGCTGGCCTACAGCGCACCGCGCTTGCGCTTCAAGGAACGCCCGGGCCTGGACTCGCTGACCAGCGCGGTGCATTTTGTGTCCCCGGCGGTCTACGGCTGGGTACTGGCAGGCAGCGGATTGACCCTCACCCAGTGGTGCGTCTTCGGCGCGTTTTTGCTTTGGGGGATGGCAAGCCATGCCCTGGGCGCCATCCAGGACATCATCCCGGACCGGGCCGGTGCGCTGGGCTCGATTGCCACGGTGCTCGGCGCGCGGATCACGCTGTACCTGGTGCTGCTCGCCTATCTGCTGGCCGGGGCGGTGCTGCTGCTGGGCTTGTCCTGGCCTGCGGCCGGCGCGGCATTGCTGGCAGTTCCCTACGTGCTCAACGTGCTGCCGCATCTGGCGGTGAGCGATGCAAGTTCCGGGGCGGTGAACGCTGCGTGGAAGAGATTTCTCTGGATCAATTACCTCTGCGGCTTCCTGCTCACTATGCTGATTATTTACACCACCATGTTCGCGTAGCCCAGTAGGCAGAGAAGGAAGTACAACATTCTATGGACGTCATCTTGCTTTCCGAGGATGGCGAACCGATCGGTTCGTGCCCGAAGGAACTAGTGCACACGGAGAACACCCCGCTGCACCAAGCCTTTTCCTGCTACCTGTTCAACGCGCAAGGACAGCTGCTGGTGACCCGCCGCGCCCTGTCGAAGCTGACCTGGCCCGGGGTTTGGACCAACTCCTTCTGCGGCCACCCGATGCCCGGTGAGGAACTGGTAAACGCGGTGCGCCGGCACGCGGCCCATGAGCTCGGTGCGCAAATTGCCGACCCGCGGGTGGTGCTGGCGGAGTTCGCCTACCGCGCGGTGGATGCCAGCGGCATCGTGGAGAATGAACGCTGCCCGGTCTTCATCGCCACCCTGGAAAACGAGCTGGCGCCCAACCCGGAGGAGGTCATGGACTACCAGTGGGTCGAGGCGGACAAGCTGGAAGTCGCCGTGCAAGGCACCCCGTGGGCATTCAGCCCGTGGATGGGCTGGCAGCTGGCCGAATTCTCGCCGCGCCCCACTCCCTGAGTCCGCTCGTTTTCTCGATTCCCGGGCAGCGCGTTGATACCGAGGCAAGCCAGGCGTTTGGTAGGGCACTGTACCGTGGGTTGTATGGGGCGGTCCGTTGTGGCCTGTCCCACATAGAAAGAGAAAACCACGCATGGATTCGACTAATGGCCTTTCACTAGGTGTCATCGCAACTTCGCAGAAGACGGACGAACGGCGCCTGCCGATCCACCCGCTGCACTTTGAACGGATCGATGAGAACTTCCGAAAGCGGATGATGGTCGAGACCGGCTACGGCCTGCCCTGCGGCATCGACGACGAACAACTCGCCCCGCTGGTGGGCACCATCGCCACGCGCAGCGAAATCATGAAAACCGCGGACATCCTGCTCTTGCCCAAGCCGCAGCACGCGGATCTCGAAGAAATGCGGGTGGGGCAAACGCTGTGGGGCTGGCCGCACTGCGTCCAGGACCAAAAGCTCACGCAGCTGGCGGTGGACAAGAAACTGACGCTCATCGCCTTCGAAGCGATGAACCACTGGGGCAGCGACGGAAGCTTCGGCCTGCACGTCTTCCACAAGAACAACGAGATCGCCGGCTACGCCTCGGTGCTGCACGCCATGCAGCTGTGCGGGGTCACCGGCGACTACGGGCGCCGGCTCTCGGCGGTGGTCATCGGCTTCGGCGCTACCGCTCGCGGGGCGGTCACCGCACTGCGCGCCCATGGCATCAACGAGATCCAGGTGCTCACCTCCCGCGCCGTGGCGGCCGTAGCCTCACCGATCCACGCGGTGACGATGGTGCAGTTCGAACACGAAAGCGGGCCGCACCTGAGCGAAGTGATCACCGACGAAGGCAAGGTTCCCTTGGCTCCGTTCCTCGCCGAGAGCGATATCGTGGTCAATTGCACCCTGCAGGATCCGAATGCCCCGTTGATGTACCTGAGCACCGAGCAGCTGGATGCCTTTTATCCCGGAAGCATCATCGTTGATGTTTCCTGCGATGAAGGCATGGGTTTCGAGTGGGCGAAACCCACTTCCTTTGCCGAGCCGATGTTCAAGGTGGGGCCAAATATCAACTACTACGCGGTGGATCATTCGCCCTCGTATCTGTGGAATTCGGCCAGCTGGGAAATCAGCCTGGGGCTGCTTCCGTTCGTCGAGGAGGTCATGGGCGGTCCGCAGCAGTGGAAAGAAAACAAGACGATCATGCGCGCCATCGAGATCCAGGACGGTGTGGTCAAGAATCCGGCCATTCTGGAGTTCCAGAAGCGCCACGCGCAGTATCCGCACGAGCTGGCGCGAAGCCAAGCATAGGCTTGGGGGATCGCTAGCCACTAACGGTAGCTAGCCATCGAATGTGCAATGCCCCTGCGCCAGCCGGATTCATCCGGCGCAGGGGCAAAACACATGCTCCTAGGCGATGCGCAGCGCGAAATGCGCAGAGAGTTGTTGCCGATTGCGCGTCCCGGTCTTTCGAAATAGCCGCGTAAGCCTCGCTTCGACCGCGCTGACTGATATGAACAACTCATCAGCGATGCCCTTGTTTGTTAGGCCTTGGCGAACCATCGAGACCAACTGGTTTTCTTCATGAGTCAGCAACTCCAGCTCGGGTTCGGACGTCGGTGCGTCGTCTACCTTTGACAGTAGTTTTACAACGCTATCGGCCCAACCTAGGGCACCAATATTGCGGTAAATTGTCTTGGCCGCGATGAACTGCTTCACCGCTTGGCTTTGGCGGCCCATGAAGTCCAAGCGCACACCATAGCAGTGGTGGATTCTTGCAAGTTCCAACAAACTGTCGCCAGGCTGCCAGGTTTCCAGCAACGATTGAAAGCGTGAGAGGGCCACTTCGCCGGGCAAGGCAATGGCTTGGGCACGACGCAGGAGCAACTTCGCCTGGCGGCTCTTCACCGACGCCATCAGAGATTGCGTTGCACGAAATTCATTGGCGGCCTGTTCGGGATGATTGGCCGAGGCTAGGGCCTCGATCAGGTTCACGCAGGTTTCCACATACTGGGTATTAACTATCTTCCGGTACGTGAGTTGCGTGTGCTGGAAATGCGTAGCGGCTTCGTCGAATCTGCCGCTCATCAGTGCATGGAGACCCGCCAATTCGGTGACTCTGCTGGCGTAAATCGAGGGGATCTCGTCATGGGCGTAAGGACGAAGCGAATCAAGGATAGGCATCGCCTTGTCCGCGCGGTTCTTCATGAGCCAGTACCAAGCATTAATAATTCGAGGCAACGGACGCATCAACCCTGCGTTAGCCGAAGAATTCCACCGTTCAACGGCTTTCAAACCACGGGGAACATCGTGGGCCTTGATTGCCAATTGTGCGTCGTAGAGCAAGCCCAGAGATTTATATAAAGGTACGCCATGCGCACCACTTAATAGTCGTGCCAAGGTGGCTCGCGCTTGCTCGTGCTGACCGAGCTCCGAGAGCGCCGATGCGACAGTCAAGTAGGTGATTTCATCCACTTCGCCTGGCTTCGCGCGGCTGATCACTTGCGATTCCGACAGGATTGGATCAAAGTTTTGGGTGTATGAGTCGTGCACCATCCGCGCCTGCAAAAATCGTGGTGTCCCGTCTGAATCCGCTTTGGTGAATAGCTCTTTGGCGCGGCGCAGATCCGCACCGGCATCTTCCAATTGGCCGTTCAAACAAAGCGCGAGAGCACTCATGCTCAGCAAGTTTCCGCACAATGCGTGATGTTCGCATTGATGTTCATCAACTGCGCTATAAATCCTTGATGTCGGAATGAAGGTTCCTTTAAGAGCCATCAGTTCCAACTCCAGGGTCATTAGTTTGAGCTTTTCACTGGAAGTCATTTCCAGCGTCAAGGTGTATTGGGTGTAGCGCTGTGCAATTCCAAGTTGACCGCTGCGCAGCAGCTGCAAGATGTAGGCGAGTAGTTCGGGAACAGGGTTCTCTTCCTCGAGCCGGACTAGCGCCCATTCATCGAATTCGATGGCAGCGTGGATTCTGCCTCGTTTGAGTAGCTCAATGGCGGCGATGATGAGTTCTCCGGACGGGGCCATCGAATCGTCAAGGTGGCTTTCGTGAAAGAGCTTCAGCGCCGGCGTCTCAGATATCTCGGCGACATGCTTATGCAGTTGGATCCGGTTCGGACAATCGGCGCTCCAGAACAAACGGCTGCGCATCAAAAGATCCGGAAGGCTTAGCATATCCTCGTGCAGTGAGACGATCCCGGCAGTGACTAGTTCGCGGAGGTCGAAGCTGGTTACCTCCGGCAGCTTCAAGGCGCTGGCATATGAGATCAGAGGACCAATAGCAATATAACGCAACGCGTTGATCTGCGCAGGAGTAAACTGCGCATGCAAGTCACTCATAGTCGCGCTGGATTCTTGCCTTGGACGATAGGGAATCGCCAGTGGCCAGTGGTTCTCCAATTGCGCATCTGTTAGCGACTTGACATGTTCGACAATGGTTCCAGGATTACCGTGAGCGAATTGTGCTAGCACTTCGGCCACGGAATCCTGAAGGTCGACGATGCAGTGGTCTTTGGCGACCTGCTTCAGGGTTGTAGGATCCATTCTGTCCAAGCTGTACCTCCGAAAGGCTTCGAAGGGCTCGGGAACGCGATCCGTGCTGATTGTCGTAATAAAGCTGACGCGATTTCCCTGCATGCGACTGGCGAGAAAACCGATAATTCGCTGACTGGCAGCATCCATTAAGTCTAAATCGTCAATGAGAAAAACCATTTCGGGTTCTACCTTCTCAACGAGCTCTTGGTGCAGGGCCATAGCAATTTGGTAGCAGTCCACCTGGGCATCTACTGCGTTGGGAAATAGCTCGGTGACTTTTGGCGATAGTTTGAGCGGGACGGCGCAAAGAAACGACAAAAGTCCAGACAACGGCCATGAGGTTTCATGCTTACTCGATCGAATTAACCGGTGCGGTTGACCGTTGAGTTGTTGCCCAATCTGCTCTAAAGTCCAGGACTTTCCCAATCCCGGCCCTCCGGAAATGATCGCCGCACGATCGCGATATCCGTGAGTAAACTTTCGAAGCTTGGCCAGAAGCTGTTGGCGATTACGCATGGCAACCCCTCGCAGATTGAGAAGTTGTCGAAAAAATGGTGCTCAGAGGCAGAAATAGCATGGATAGTACTCCCCAAAGTACAGTTGTTGCGCCATCAACTTTGCGAGTTGTAGCGGTAGTGAATGCACTACTCCCCAGTAGGCAATTCACAAACGACTTGATTTTATAGCTATTTCAAGAATATGACCTAAAAACAATTTGCGCAAAAACTATAGCTCACTTGTCCGTAATATTTTCCTTCCTTCTCGCTTTAATTTATTAGAAATTATCCTCGGGTTTGCATGCACATGGTTGAAACGTTAAGTCGATCCGATTGCTGCGAGCAGGCCCCGGGCTAGCGGGCATCATCATAAAATGTTTCCCACTGATCGGATATGGCAGGGGGCAAGAAACGCCGGGTCGGGCTGTTCCAGATGCCAGTGGATCCCGAACGCAAGGATCGAATCAAGGTAGCAATGCACAGGTATGAATCCACCACGCGCAGAAACGGGAAGAGCGGCGCCATCCAAAGGTAAGACATGCGACGGGTCATTACCACAGCAAAGAGCGTCAGCAATAATTCAGGAATGAGAAGCCCCAGAAGGAGTGCATAAGGGGGCAATACTCCAGATAGCGTGGTGATCACACCGTTCGGGTCTGCCCAGAAGTTCAAAGCTACTTCAGCAGCGGCGCTGACCAGCAAAGCGGGAAGTAGTAGCAAGAAGAACAGCGAGCAGCTCACCAACTCAACAATGTACAGCGCCTGAACTGCCCAGAATTTGCCGATGTGTAGCCCATGGCGTCGAACAGTCTGCCAATAGCCCAGCGTCCAGCGTCGCACCTGATTGATGTAATCGCCGAGATTATCTGGATCTTGGGTGTAAGCCACGGCGGCACCAGGATGGAAAGCCACGCGTCCCAACTTCTTGGCGTGGACTTCGAAGGTCATGTTGAAATCTTCAATGGTTAGCCCTTCTGCCGCAATATCGATTTCAGGGAGTATTCGAGCCCGATACATGCTCGCAAATCCAGGAACAATGTTGACCACGTTGGCTTTCTTAGCCGCCTGGCCATACTTCACGAGCACCTGCACGAATTGGTAGAGACGTTCACGGTAAGCCACCAGCACCTTGCCCATGAGGGTTGCCGGTGCCGGGTCAAAGATCGTTCGGGCCCGCCCTGCGACTGCCACGACCTGCGGGTCTGCGAATTGCGGAAGACCGGTTGAAAAGTAATCGGGGGAAAGCTGGGTATCTGCGTCCAGCAGCATCACAACTTCGAATCCGGAGTCCAGCTGGAAATGCTCTACCGCAGCTGCCAACGCGCCAGCCTTGCCACGGTTTGGATTCAGGCTGATTACTTGTGCTCCAAAGGACCGGACTATGCCGGCGGTCTTATCCGTTGAGCCATCAGAAGCGACGAAGATTTGGGTGGCCGGCAGCAGGGCGAGTACCGATTGCAGAGTTTTGGCGATGACCAGTTCCTCATTGTGTGCGGCAATGAGCACCGCTACCTGTGAATAGTCAGGATAATCCCGCCCCGCTATCAGATTTTTACGTCCTCTGGCAGGTTCTTTCGGATACGGCGATACCTCGGTCACTAGACGAAGCAATCCGGCTGTTGACCACAATATGGTGGTCAGCCCCACGACCGTGACTGCCAAGGCGATGATGATTATTAACATGTTTCCCCCAAGGAACAAATGAACTTTCCATCACTCGACGCTAACCACTTACTTCTCGGTCAGCCAATGATTCTCAGTGGGGTTAACCCCACAGTTAAACAACCCCATGGGGTTAACCCCAAGTGTTCGCGCAGGACGTAGCCAGCAGCCTGGACCGTGGCCCAGTGTTGTTTTGGGCGGACCAGCGGTCACTGGGTCTTGGCTGCACAAGAACCTGTTCGTAAAGCTTTTTGGGGGCGAACAGACAGTCTTGCAACCCATGGAAATGGTCCGTCCAATCACAAAAGGCAAGCAATTCTTGCCTTGGGGCAATCGAAGAACTTCTTGGGGGAAGCATATGACCACACAATTGATTACCGACGGTCTTCAGGCTCAAAAACAACTCGACAGCGGCGAGCCGTGGGCAGTAAAAGTGAGAAACCGTCCACAGCCGGGCCGGGACTTCGACTATGACGTCGCGATCGTGGGAATGGGCTACGTTGGCTTGCCGACAGCCTTGGCGCACCATGTTTCGGGTGCCAAGGTACTAGGCTTCGACATCAGCGGTAAGCGTATTGGAGACATCAAGGCGCGCGAAGTTGATCTTCTGCCAACGGATCACCAGCGTTTGGCCAGTGCGTTGGCCTCAGATTCGTGGACGCTGAGCCAAGAATCGACGGATCTGTCTCGGGCGGCGGCGGTCATTGTCTGCGTGCCAACTCCTGTCGATGGGCATCATGTACCGGACCTTTCGATTTTGGCCAGTGCGAGCCGCATGGTCGTGCAACAAGCAGTCGCCGGACAATTGATCCTCATGACGTCGACGACTTATGCCGGGTGCACCCGCGAAATGATCGTTGAACCGCTGCGTAAGCGTTCTCTGGTACCAGGTGCCGATATCAGCGTGGCTTTTAGCCCTGAACGCATCAATCCGGGCGTTTCCGATTTCAGCATTGAAGATGTGCCTCGTGTCGTTGGCGGATACACCTCTAGGTGCCGTGAAGCGGCAGTGAAACTACTCGCTAGCTACACCGGTACCGTGCACCGCACCAGCGGAATGGAAGTCGCCGAGATGACCAAACTGCTGGAAAACACTTTCCGCGCAGTAAATATTGCCATGGCCAACGAATTTGCCCAGGCGTGCCAGGTGCTTGACTTGCCAGTACAGGAAGTTATTGATTCGGCCGCCACCAAGCCATTTGGATTTATGCCGTTTACTCCGGGCCCCGGTGTGGGCGGGCATTGCATTCCCTGCGATCCGCACTATCTGTTGTGGCAGCTTCGGGCCCACAACATGAGCCTGCCGGTGATTGCCGCGGCCATGGAAGGAATTGAACAACGCCCGGCGCAGACCGTAGCTCGTTGCGCCCAGGTTCTGTCGAATACCGGAAAGGGGCTCTTGGGGTCTCGTGTACTCGTAGTCGGACTTGCCTACAAGCCTGATGTGGCAGATTTGCGCGAATCGCCGGCGCTGCAGATCATCGACAAGCTGATCGCAGCCGGAGCCGACGTGGCCTTCTATGACCACCATTTTCCAGAGTCGGTCACTGTGAACGGCAAACAGATTATCGGCTGCGCGAAGCCTGCCGAATTCAACGCAGACTTGGTCCTGCTCCACACTCGTCACGCCGCGGCGGACCTGTCCTGGATCAACAAGGAAACCACTGTCCTCGACGCCACCTATCGCGCCGAGGAACTTACCCATCGGGTCCTGCTCTAGGCACAGCAACACACCTTTTCATTTCCACGTATCGCATCCATGAGGCGGAACGGGTACGAGGGATCCATTGCCATGATTATCAGGAGAAAACATGCGCACAGTCATTACCGGCGGAGCCGGATTCATTGGAAGCCACTTGGCAGACTACCTGCTGGCCGCAGGTGACGAAGTAACAGTTTTTGACGATCTGTCCACGGGCACAGTGGATAACCTCACAGAGGCTTTCAAAAGCCCGAAGTTCAACTTTATCGAGGGGACAGTTCTAGACAAAGAAGCTGTAAGCAGCGCAATCGCAGGGGCTGACAGGGTCTTCCATCTGGCTGCTGCAGTAGGTGTGCAACTCATTGTTGAGCAACCATTGGTGAGCCTGCGCACAAATATCCATGGAACCGAGAACGTGCTGGACGCTGTCAAAGCCGCCGGCGCGAAGCTGCTGCTAGCTTCCACCTCGGAGGTCTACGGCAAGAACTCAACCGATGCGCTCAGCGAGGATTCCGACAGAATTCTCGGCGACGCGTTGAAATCACGGTGGACCTACGCGGCCGCCAAGGGCATTGATGAGGCCTTCGCCCATGGTTACTGGAACGAATACGGAGTTCCAGTTTCAATTGTGCGCCTATTCAACACCGTTGGTCCACGCCAGACCGGTCGCTACGGCATGGTGGTGCCAAACCTTATTGGCCAGGCGCTGACCGGACAGCCGCTCAGCGTGTTCGGAGACGGCAAGCAGACCCGGTGCTTCTCTTATGTCGGCGATGTGGTGCCAGCGCTGGTTGCCCTGATTGAAAACGAGCGCAGTTACGGCCAGGCTTACAACCTCGGCGGTTCCCAAGAAATTTCCATCGGCGCGTTGGCAGAACAGATTCTGCAGCGCGTAGGTGGCCAAAGCACAATTGAACTAATTCCTTACGACCAGGCATATGCCCCAGGGTACGAAGACATGCGCCGCCGCGTGCCAGATAATACCAAGGCAAATCGGCTCATCGGGTTCGTTCCGCACACCAACGTCGAGCAGATTATCGACCACGTCGCGAAGGACTTGGAATCCCGTGGTGCACTCAACGAGCGGCTCATGGGACGGCCCGGCGCAATGCTGAAAATCGCCGTCTAGATCATCTGAAAGCAATTGCCGAGGGTCCGTCCTGCCCTACGCGGACGGACCCTCGGCAATTCCGAACTCAGTTTGCAACTACACCAAGACTTAATTGAAATGAGTGGGAGTACGTGAAATCTGCGTCAAAGCGTGGGATGAAGATGTTGGTGGCATTTCTTAGTGCGGGGGCTTTGCTCACAGGATGCGTTTCGGCCGACGTGCTGTTTAGCTCACCAACCATGAAAGCCAAAGGTCCAGCACCGGCTCCTCCGGAGCCGCGGTTAGATACGGTGCATCAATCGCCACCACAGCTTGAACGACGTGACTATGACCGCGACAAAACGGTTGTGTCACTGACTTTTGATGATGGGAATGCGAGCCAGCATGAAGCCGTAAAAATACTCGACGAGATTGAGCTTGAAGGTACCTTTTACGTGAATTCCTCGGTTCTCGACAGTCCGGGATACTTTTCGCGAGCGCAACTTGATGCCATGGCGAACACCGGTCATGAGATCGCTGGACACGGTGTGCAGCACCGCAACTTGAGCGACTTGGAACCGGTGGAAACCGTTCGCCAAATATGTATGGATCGTAAAAACCTCAGCAATTGGGGATACCAGGTAACTAGCTTTGCGTTCCCCGAGGCCGGGTCCAACCCGGCCATCGAACAGGCCGTAGCGGACTGCGGGTACAACAGCGCACGGGGATTAGGCGGGATAGAGTCCGTGACCGGTTGCGAAGGCTGCGGATACGCCGAGTCCTTTGATCCGAAGAACATCTGGCATACCTTGGCTCCGGCCATGGTGGATGCTGACTGGACCGTTGAGGACATGCAGAATCTGGTGCTGAACGCGGAAGAAAACGGGGGCGGGTGGATCCAGATTACCTTCCATCATTTGTGCCCATCGAGCTGCAATGAAATTTCTGTGCAGACCGAAGACTTTGCGCAATTCGTTTCTTGGCTCAAGGACCGAGAGCAAAAAACCGGGACCGTCGTTCGGACGGTGGATGAGGTGGTTGGCGGTCCGATCCGTCCGATCGTAGATGAACCAGAACTACCTGCTAACACCGAGGGCAACTTGGTGGTCAACTCAGGCTTTAGCGAGCAGCCTAGGGGTGATGATTTCTCTCGATGCTGGCAAGCGGCCGGGTATGGGAAAAATAATGGCCATGCTCGAGTAGAGCCGAAGGCAACCAACGATTCAGACGGTGTGAGGCTAGAAATCACCAACTATCGGGACGGCGATTTCAAATTTCTGCAGCGTCTGGATCTGGGCGAATGCGCTACCCAAATCATCCCGGGGGAGCGCTACGAAATGAAGGCGACCTATTCCGCGACGACGACAGCCCAATTTGTGTTGTACCTCCGCGATCCGCAGGGGGACTGGCTATATTGGACTGCTTCAGACTGGTTGGCACCGACCGATGCGGCCAAGGAAGCGGTATGGGTTGCTCCTGCGATACCGGAAGGGTTCACCGGTCTGTCATTTGGACTGTCTTTATTTAGCGAGGGTATCTTGCACGCCGATGACGTGGAAATGTCGGTGTACTCGGACTAAGCGTGCGGGATGAAGCATAAGGCGGATACGACGAAGCGCAGCGGCCGGACGGCCGCTGCGCTTCGCTGTGAACTGTCGTGAAAATGCCGGTGGCTAGACGAAGCTTTCGGTTCCCTCGATGGTGTTCATGAAGTGGTCCATGAAGTCCGCGAAGTCGCGCGCATCGACTTCCTGGTCGATCAGCGCACCGAGCGTCACCGCGTCATCGATATGGATGTCGATGCTGGGGCGGCTGGGGATGCTGAAGCGGAACACGCGTCCGGTGGAGGTGGCCACCTCATAGCCGCCGTCGCTGAGCAGCGCCAGCTGGTTCACGTTGGTGTTGTTGATCGTGATTGCCGCTTCGGAAGCGCGCAGGTCCGCCGAGGAGACCGGGGCGAGGACCAGCTCCGCTGGCTGACGCCGATATCCAATGACCTTGAGCCCACCAGAGCCAGCAATGCCGGTCCCTGCTACCAGGTTGTAACTGGCGAAGTTAGGGATCTGCGTATCAAAGGCCTCGTGCAGGAGGCGCTTGACGTGGTCGGTAGGATTTTCGTCTGGGCGTGGGTCCATAACTCACACTCTACCGATAATGCTGGACAATTTGATCAGTCTCCTCGTTTAGCGAAATATGTCATTGTCGCGTCATGGGTTGTCCAATTGGTCATATTGACTTCTAGAATTTGATTTATGAGCCAGGAGACTACCCCAGACATCAAACCACGTTCCCGTGTGGTCACCGATGGTATCCATGCGGCACCGGCGCGCGGCATGCTGCGTGCGGTCGGCATGGGAGACGACGACTTCGTCAAACCGCAAATCGGCATCGCAAGCTCGTGGAATGAAATCACCCCGTGCAACCTCTCGCTGAACCGCCTGGCGCAAGGCGCCAAGGAAGGCGTGCACTCCGGTTGCGGCTTCCCGATGCAGTTCGGCACCATCTCCGTTTCGGACGGCATTTCCATGGGCCACGAGGGCATGCACTTCTCGCTGGTCTCCCGTGAAGTCATCGCCGACTCGGTCGAGACCGTCATGATGGCCGAGCGCCTGGACGGTTCGGTGCTCCTTGCCGGCTGCGACAAGTCGCTGCCCGGCATGCTGATGGCCGCCGCCCGGCTGAACCTCTCCTCGGTGTTCCTCTACGCCGGCTCGATCATGCCCGGCTGGGTCAAGCTGGAGGACGGCACCGAAAAAGACGTCACCCTCATCGACGCCTTCGAAGCCGTGGGCGCCTGCGCCGCCGGCAAGATGAGCGAAGAGGACCTGGGCCGCATCGAACGGGCCATCTGCCCGGGCGAAGGCGCCTGCGGCGGCATGTACACCGCGAACACCATGGCCTCCATCGGCGAGGCGCTGGGCATGTCCCTGCCGGGTTCGGCGGCCCCGCCCTCGGCCGACCGCCGCCGCGACATGTTCGCGCACAAATCCGGCGAGGCGGTGGTGGAACTGCTGCGCAAGGGCATCCGCGCCCGCGACATCATGACCAAGAAGGCCTTCGAGAACGCCATCGCCGTCACCATGGCCTTCGGCGGCTCCACCAACGCGGTGCTCCACCTGCTGGCCATTGCCCGCGAAGCCGAGGTCGAACTGAGCCTGAGCGACTTCAACCGCATCGGCGACAAGGTGCCGCACCTGGCGGACCTGAAGCCTTTCGGCCGCTACGTGATGAACGACCTGGACCGCATCGGCGGGGTGCCGGTGGTCATGAAGGCGCTGCTGGATGCCGGCTTGCTGCACGGTGACTGCCTGACCGTCACCGGCAAGACCATGGCGGAGAACCTCGAGCACATTGCCCCACCGGATCCAGATGGCAAGATCCTGCGGGCCATGGACAACCCGATCCACAAGACCGGCGGGGTGACCGTGCTGCACGGTTCGCTGGCCCCGGAAGGCGCGGTCGTGAAGTCCGCCGGCTTCGACGCGGACGTCTTCGAGGGCACCGCGCGCGTCTTCGAACGCGAGCAGAGCGCCATCGAGGCGCTCGATGCGGGCAAGATCCAGGCCGGCGACGTAGTGGTCATCCGCTACGAAGGCCCCAAAGGCGGACCGGGAATGCGCGAGATGCTCGCCATCACCGGCGCCATCAAGGGTGCAGGCCTGGGCAAGGACGTATTGCTGCTCACCGATGGCCGCTTCTCCGGGGGCACCACCGGGCTGTGCATCGGTCACGTGGCCCCCGAAGCCGTGGACGGCGGGCCCATCGCCTTCGTCCAGGACGGAGACAAGATCCGCGTGGACATCGAGGCGCGCAGCTTCGACCTGCTGGTTGAGCCAGCCGAGCTGGAAGCCCGCAAGGTCGGCTGGGAGCCGCTGCCTGCCAAGTTCACCACCGGTGTGCTGGCCAAGTACGCGAAGCTGGTCAACTCGGCGTCAACCGGCGCCTACTGTGGCTAGCCAAAAGCTAGCGTGATCCATTGGTTGGACGCCAAAGCGTCCAACCAATGGACATCCATCTCGTATAATGAGATACAAGGGGTTTCTAGTTGCTCTTTACCTCCCGGTGGAGAAAACTAGAGATATGCAAACAACCTCCGAGGTTCTACTAGTTATCAGGCGCGAAGCCTGAAACGTTGTCCGCCAGGACAGAACGTCGGTAACGCGCCAGCCCCCTTTCGTCAATAGCGACGGCCGCGGGGCGTTTTTTATGCGCAAACGAAGAGATAGATCAGGAAAGGATCCCGATGAGCAACGTAACACCAGCCAATCCGGCCTCGGTTGCGAAATCAATTAATCGATCAAAGGATGCCGCCACCGCTGTCTCTTCCGTCGTGGAAGCTTCGAACCCGGTACAGGGTCCGAATACTATCGTCGCTGCCACAAAGATGACGGGGTCACAAGCCATCGTCCGCTCACTGGAAGAACTGGGCGTCAAGGACGTCTTCGGATTACCAGGCGGGGCCATCCTTCCCACCTATGATCCACTGATGGATTCGACCAAGCTTAATCACATCTTGGTCCGCCACGAACAGGGTGCAGGCCATGCCGCACAGGGCTACGCCATGGTTTCCGGAGAAGTCGGCGTGTGCATCGCCACCTCCGGTCCGGGCGCAACCAACCTCGTCACCGCGCTAGCCGATGCCAATATGGACTCGGTGCCGATGGTGGCAATCACCGGCCAGGTGCACAGCGCCTTCATCGGCTCGGACGCATTCCAGGAAGCCGACATTGTCGGCATCACCATGCCGATTACCAAGCATGCGTTCCTGGTGACCGACCCGGAAGAAATCCCACGGGTTATGGCAAGCGCCTTCTACCTCGCGCAGACCGGCCGCCCCGGTCCGGTGCTGGTGGATATCACCAAGGATGCCCAGCAGGGAGACATGACCTTCTCCTGGCCGCCGAAGGTGGACCTGCCCGGCTACCGCGTGGTGACCAAGGGACACAACAAGCAGTTGCGCGAAGCGGCGAAACTGATCGCCGGCGCCAGCCGCCCGGTGCTCTATGTCGGCGGCGGCGTGATCAAGGCCAACGCGCATGAGGAACTGAAGGCCTTCGCCGAGTTCATCAACGCTCCGGTGGTCACCACGCTCACCGCGCGCGGCGCCTTCCCGGATTCGCATGCCCAGCACGTGGGCATGCCGGGCATGCACGGTGCGGTCTCCGCCGTCACCGCGCTGCAGCAGGCCGATCTGCTGATCACCTTGGGTGCGCGCTTCGATGACCGCGTCACCGGCGTGCTCTCCTCCTTCGCGCCCAACGCGAAGGTGATCCACGCGGATATCGATCCGGCCGAAATCTCGAAGAACCGCACCGCGGACGTGCCGATCGTCGGCTCGCTGGATGAAATCATCCCGCAGCTGCAGGAGGCGTGCACCACGCGCTTCGAAGCGGACCCGCCGCAGGATCTGACCAGCTGGTGGGGCCTGCTCAACCGGCTGCGCGAAACCTACCCGATTGGCTACACCGAAACCCATGACGGGCTTTCCGCGCCGCAGAACGTGATCGAGCGGATCGGCGCACTGACCGGCCCCGAGGGCGTCTACGTGGCGGGCGTGGGACAGCACCAGATGTGGGCGGCGCAGTTCGTGAAGTACGAGCGCCCGCGCTCGTGGCTGAACTCCGCCGGCTTGGGCACCATGGGCTACTCGGTACCCGCGGCCATGGGCGCCAAGGTAGCCCAGCCGGACCGCGTGGTGTGGGCCATCGACGGGGACGGCTGCTTCCAGATGACCAACCAGGAGTTGGCCACCTGCGTGATCAACCAGATCCCCATCAAGGTCGCCATCATCAACAACTCCTCGCTGGGCATGGTCCGCCAGTGGCAGACGCTGTTCTACGAATCGCGCTACTCCAACACCGATTTGAACACCGGCCACGGCACCGCGCGGGTCCCGGACTTCGTGAAGCTTGCCGATGCCTATGGCTGCGTGGGCCTGCGTTGCGAACGCGACGAGGACATCGATGCCACGATCCAGCAGGCACTTGCAATCAATGACCGCCCAGTGGTGATCGACTTCGTGGTCTCCGCGGACTCCATGGTGTGGCCAATGGTGCCTTCCGGAGTGAGCAATGACCAGATCCAGTTTGCCAAGGGCATGACCCCAGAGTGGGAAGAGGAGGACTAGAACATGGCAAAGCATACGTTGTCGGTACTCGTCGAAGACGTTCCCGGCGTACTCACCCGAGTCGCCAGCCTTTTCGCCCGCCGTGCATTCAACATTCACTCGCTTGCGGTGGGTCCCACCGAGATCGAGGGAATCAGCCGCATGACCGTGGTGGTCGACGCCGAGGGGGACTCCCTGGAGCAGGTCACCAAACAGCTGAACAAGCTGATAAACGTCATCAAGATCGTCGAGCTGCTGCCGGAAACCTCGGTGCAGCGCGACCACATCATGGTCAAGGTACGCGCAGATGCGGCAACCCGCCTGCAGGTTACCCAGGCCGCCGAGCTCTTCCGCGCCTCCGTCATCGACGTGGCTCAGGACTCGCTGGTCATCGAGGCCACCGGCAATGCCGGCAAGATCGATGCGCTGCTGGCGGTGCTCGAACCCTTCGGCATCCGCGAGATTGTCCAGGCCGGTACCCTAGCGGTAGGACGCGGCGCCAAGTCGATGTCGGACAGGGCACTGAAAACCCTCTCCGCCTAAACGGCACCAAGCAAAATTACAGAACTTTCAATAACAAACTTCTTATTCGAAGAAAACCTAAGGAGCAATCACAGTGGCTGATATGTACTACGAAGACGACGCCGACCTCTCAATCATCCAGGGTCGCAAGGTAGCCGTCATTGGCTACGGCTCCCAGGGCCACGCACACGCACTGAGCCTGCGCGACTCCGGCGTGGACGTCACCGTCGGCCTGGCCGAGGGCTCCAAGTCCCGCGCCAAGGTCGAGGCCGAAGGCCTGAAGGTCGCCACCGTGGCCGAGGCCGCCAAGTGGGCAGACGTCATCATGATCCTGACCCCGGACCAGGTCCAGGCACAGGTCTACGCAGAGTCGATCGCCGAGCACCTCGAAGAGGGCAACGCCTTGTTCTTCGGCCACGGCTTCAACATCCGCTTCGGCTTCATCCAGCCACCGGCCAACGTTGACGTTGCGCTGGTAGCTCCGAAGGCACCGGGCCACACCGTACGCCGCGAATTCGAAGCAGGCCGCGGCATTCCCGACCTGATCGCAGTGGAGCAGAACTTCACCGGAGGCGCCAAGGAACTGGCACTGTCCTACGCAGCGGGCATCGGCGGCACCCGTGCCGGCGTCATCGAGACCACCTTCACCGAAGAGACCGAAACCGACCTGTTCGGTGAGCAGGCCGTGCTTTGCGGCGGCACCTCGCAGCTGGTTCAGTACGGCTTCGAGGTTCTCACCGAAGCTGGCTACAAGCCAGAGATCGCCTACTTCGAGGTATTGCACGAGCTGAAGCTGATCGTCGACCTGATGTGGGAAGGCGGCATCGCCAAGCAGCGCTGGTCGATCTCCGACACCGCCGAGTACGGCGACTACGTCTCCGGCCCACGCGTGATCACCCCAGAGGTGAAGGAAAACATGAAGGCTGTGCTGGCCGATATCCAGTCCGGCGCCTTCGCCACCCGCTTCATGGAAGACCAGAAGGCCGGTGCCCCGGAATTCAAGGCACTGCGCAAGAAGGGCGAAGAGCACCCAATCGAGACCACCGGCCGCGAACTGCGCTCGCTGTTCTCCTGGATCTCCGATTCCTCTTCGGATGACTACGTGGATGGTTCCGTAGCTCGCTAAGCTTGCGGTTACTCGCGTAAGAGCGAATTACTGGCCATGGGTCGGGTCACTTGAGAAAGTTGACTCGGCCCATGGCCGTTTAAGCACAGTTTTGTTTCTTGCAAGACATTGAACTGCCGATACCTAAATATTTATTCAATGACGTACGAATCGATGTCAGGCAAGCACCGCAAGGGCGCCGATGCCTTAGTGCCAGGGGTCAACGAATTCATGATCCAACAGTCCGTTGAGGTATGCGCCATAACCGCTCTTGCCTAAGGTGGCTGCACGAGAGCGAAGCTCCTGATCATCGATGAAGTCTTGACGCCAAGCGACTTCTTCTGGAACCCCAATTTTCAGGCCCTGGCGAGCCTCGACGGTTCGCACAAAATTGGACGCATCGTTGAGCGAATCGAAGGTTCCCGTGTCCAACCAGGCGGTGCCGCGCGCAAGCACGTTGACCTGTAGCTGCCCGTCTTCGAGGTACAGCCGATTGATGTCGGTTATTTCCAATTCGCCGCGCGCCGACGGCTTGAGCGTGCTTGCCTTTTCAATCACCGTATTGTCGTAGAAATACAGCCCCGGAACAGCATAGTGGCTGCGCGGTTTCTCAGGTTTTTCTTCAAGGGAAATGGCATTGCCATCCCTATCAAACTCGACAACGCCGTATGCCGACGGATCTTTGACCCAGTAGCCAAAAATGGTCGCGCCGTCCTGGCGGTTGTTGTAGTTCTGCAATTTTGTTCCAAAACCAGGTCCATGGAAGATGTTGTCTCCCAGGATAAGTGCCACCGAATCGTTGCCGATGTGCTCGCGCCCGATGATGAAGGCCTGTGCCAGGCCGTCAGGTGAATCCTGGACGGCGTACGAAAGGTTTGCCCCAAAATGGCTTCCGTCGCCTAGCAGCGTTTCAAACTGTTCCGCATCGTTCGGTGTGGTGATCAATAGAATATCCCGGATCCCTGCCAACAAAAGAGTCGACAGCGGATAGTAGATCATTGGCTTGTCGTACACAGGTACTAACTGTTTTGAAATCCCCTGTGTAATTGGGTGCAATCGCGACCCGGTTCCCCCAGCTAAAATTATTCCCCTCATACGCAGATGGTACCAACGGAAACCACTAAATGTGAGGCGGAATTGGATTGTACGGTAATGGAGAAAGAGTTCAGGAAACGCGAAAATATTGGGTCAGGTTATTCTCTATGCCGGTTGACTAGAGCATTAAGAACAAGCTGTAATGTGTCGACTCGACCCGGCGTGCTGTCTCAGGCGTTTAAGGTGGAATGTTTTTCTTCTGAGGCAAGTATTTTATGCACTGAATGAGTAGCCAATTACCCATGATAATTTAAATCCTGTTAATTAGTCTAAGAAGAAGCTTATTGGAAGTAGTGCATCGGGCGCTGTACGGGTGGGGCCGTTAGGGTTCGTGGACTTTCTGTGGACAAAAATAGCGTTGTTGAGATTCTTGGGGGAATAGCGTGCAACCAAAAAACATTCCTATGATCGTGTGGCGCGACCGTTACCGGTGCGCATGGATCCTTTCGGAATCGCTACGGGCCGGACCAACCACTCGCCATGTGGACCCGCTGAGCGCCTACGCGCCGTAGCCCAGCAATAATTTCTGCCTCCGATGGCAGGCGTGCGCAACGATCGCAACCTTCGCGGGGCTTCACTCAGCTTTAACCGGGAACCACGATGACCGGTAGCTAATATTCGAAAGATGCAGAGTCCGTCAGAAATTCGACGGAGTTGCGGCTCGTGGGGACTAGCGGTCGCTATTCGGGGAATTTCACCGCTTGCTCTGTGAGCTATTTCTTGGGGGAAACTAATGATTATTGGATATGCAGCCCGCGCTTTGGAACTGAACCACGTGGGGCATCCAGCTGTTCTGTCTCAGCACGAGCCTGCGCGATGTGACTGTCGCTGGCCTGGCACCTGTCGTGTGGCGAAATCTAAAGTGGATCTTCAAGTCAGCAGGCAGAAAATTCGAGTATTTTCCTCTCGTCAATCTAAGCTCCGATTCACGGGCACGGATCGCCTTGGGATCCTTGAACGTTTCCCAATGCCAGACCAGCTTTGCTCAAAGATCCTAAGGTAATTGAAATGAAAAATACCTGGCTACGCACGGGGCGGCCCACACCTCCAGCAAGAAGCTGGACTGTGCTGACAATCGTTCTATCCGCATCGGCACTGGCGCTGAACGGATGCGCCGCGGCTGACCACACCTTACAGCAGGCCAATCAGGTTAGCGTTCCAAGCACAAACGGGCCTGAGCAATTACCAGCAACGGGTGAAACCCGAGTTCCCGACAAAGTGGGAGCCAGCGACCGTGCAGCGAAGCAAACAGCAAATCCGAATGCCAAGGACAAAACCGAGACGCCATCAGACGTTGAGCCCCGCAAGGCTCCGCCTGAGTGGAAGAAGGCCAAGGGCGGACTCAAGGTCGGCAAAGACTCCGATGCAGCGGAGAAAAATCCCAAATCTGCTTCGAAGGTAGCACTTGATAAGCCCGTAGCCGCAGGGCCCGAAGCGCTAATGAGCATCTCGCGCATTGCATCTGTCAAAGGCGAGGCCAATGGCATCGGTGAAATAGCTGGTCCCGCGACGCTGGTGGAAATCACCGTCACCAATCGCGGCGACGAACGGCTGGACCTGGCCCAAGCGCAAGTGCGACTGTACTACGGAGCCGAGAAGACCCCGGCCGCGGCGCTCAACGATTTGCGCGCCAAGAACCTGAACCCAGTGCTTGCGCCTGAGGAATCCAGCAAGGCCGTGTATATCTTCGCGGCCACTGCCGCGGATATCGAGAACGTGCTCGTCGAATTCGAGACCGGCAGTACAGATGAAGTTCAACTACTCGCGGGTGAGGTAACACGATGAAAGCTGTACGGGCCGTCAAACTACGGCAACGCGTGATCGGCATGGTCGGTGCCCTCGCGCTGGCCGGAAGCATCACAATTATCGGAGCGCCCAGCGCGCTGGGTGATAGCTCACCGTCAGATCCAAACGATCCTGCCACCCCCGTCACGGTGACCGCCGACGCGCTGCCGACGGTGCAAATCAACGGCGTGGTGTGGAGCCAGGTAGTCATCGGCGACGTGGTGTACGCAGGTGGAAGCTTCAGCACCGCAAGACCTGCCGGTGCCGCGCCGGGGACCCAGGAGACACCGCGGAACAATATCTTGGCCTACGACATCCGAACAGGCGAACTGATTGGCGGTTTCGCCCCGGACTTCAACGCGCAGGTGCTTTCGTTGGCCGCCTCTCCGGATGGAACGCGGCTCTACGTGGGCGGAGACTTCACCGCATTGAACGGCCAGGGCGCAACACGCATGGTCGCGCTGGACCCGCAAAGCGGCGCAAGAATCCCGAACTTCGATCCGCAGCCCTCGAATTCCGTTCGGGCAATCGTCGCGACCGAAACCGAAGTCTACCTGGGCGGTAGCTTCTTCCGCCTCGGACAGGCCTGGCGCGAGCAGGTAGCCGCGGTGCGGGCCAGCGACGCGGCCCTGCTGGCCATGCGCCCGGTGGTCACCGGAGGAAAGGTCGATTCCCTGGCGCTCTCTCCCGACGGCACAAAACTTGCCATCGGTGGGCAGTTCACCGAGGTCAACTCGACCACCGAGAACGCCAGCGGATTGGCCGTCATCAATACCGATACGGCCGAAAAATACTCTTACCCGGCCGCCGAATACGTCCGAAACGGCGGAAACAACGGATCGATTACTTCGATCGCCAGCGATGCAGACACCTTCTACGCCAGCGGCTTTACCTTCGGGCGCACCAATACGCTCGAAGGCGTTGTCGCCATCAAGTGGAACGACCTTGAGACCCATTGGCTCGAAGACTGCCACGGCGACACCTACTCGGTGCACCCGGCCGGCGACCAGGTCTATATCGCCGGGCATCCGCACTACTGCGGAAATATCGGTGGCTTTGCCCAAGAGCCCAGCTGGGCCTATCAACGGGCCATGAGCTTCAGCAAGGTGAGCACGGGAATTATCGACCGTGAGATCCACGGGTATACCAACTTTGAAGGCCTGGAGCATCCGCAGCTGCAAAACTGGTTCCCGGCGCTGAACACCGGAACCTATACCGGCCAGAACCAAGGGCCGTGGAGCGTGACCGGCAACGACGAGTACATCGTTTACGGTGGGGAATTCCGCACGGCCAATTATCAAGGCCAGCAGGGGCTGACCAGATTCACCTTCAGCGATCAGGCACCGAACCTGCGCGGCCCGCTGCCATTTGGCCAGGACTTCCAGGTCAACGTGAGCTCAACGCAAACCGGAGAGGTGCGCCTGCAATGGCAAGCCGCCGAAGACATGGACAACAAGACGTTGACCTACAAGGTAATCAGGGACGGGAACATCGCGAATCCGGTGAAGACCTTCAACGCCGATTCAACATTCTGGAGCAGGCAGGGGCTTAGCTACATCGACAAGGAGCTGGCTCCGGGCAGCTCCCATAGCTACCGGGTGTTTGTCACCGACCCCAACGGACGCGAGGCGCGAAGCGCCACGGCGAACATCACCGTCGCGGCACAAGATACGCCAAGCAGCGGCTATGAGCAGGTGGTCAAGGCGGACGGACCGGTGAACTACTGGCCGATCAGCCCCGCGGATGGTTCGGTGCTGATCGACGCCGCACACAGCGACGATCCGCAGGTCACCGGAGGCGCAACCTTGAACGGTTCCAACGCGATTGACGGGGGATCCGGGGAAAGCCTGCGCCTGGGAAGCGGCGCGGTGCAAGACACCACCCGTCGCACTCGACCTCAGGAATTCAGCACCGAACTGTGGGTCAAGGCCGGTTTAACGCAGCGCGGACGGTTGATCGGCTTCGGCAACGGGCTGACCGGAAATTCAACGGACCACGACCGGTTGACCTACCTCAACGACATCGGGCGGCTGAGCTTCGGGGTCACCGAGCGGGGAACCAAGCGGGTCATTACCTCACCGCTGATCTACACCGACAACAACTGGCATCACGTGGTCTCCACCCTCGGCGAGGATGGCATGCGCCTCTATGTTGACGGCGCGCAGGTAGCAAGCCGTGCGAGCACCACCACTGCGTTGGAGCTCGATGGGTTCTGGCGTCTCGGCCAAGACCGGGTGCGAGGCTGGAACTCCGCCCCGACCAGCGGCTTTGCCGGATATCTCGATGAGGTGGCCATCTATGACAAGCAGTTGGATGCCGCCACGATCGCGAACCACTACCAGGCCGGGCTCGGCCAGGCGGCGAATATCAGTCCGCAAGCCGAGTATGAATTCACCGTCGACGGATTTGACCTTGCGGTGGACGCCGCGCAATCCACCGACCCGGACGGGACGATCGAGTCCTATGCCTGGGATTTCGGGGACGGAGCCACCGCCGCGGGCAGCACCGCGACGCATAGCTACGCCGAGCCGGGGGACTACCAGGTGGAACTCGTGGTCACCGACTCCGCGGGGGCCACGGATCAACGCACGCGCAGCGTTTCCATTACGGCGCCTCCGGAACCCAACCGGGCACCGCAAGCGGCCTTCGAGGCCACGGCCAGCGGCTTGACCGTCGACCTGGACGGAAGTTCGAGCAGCGATCCAGACGGAGACGCGCTGGCCTATGAGTGGACCTTCGGCGACGGAAGCCAGCCGGCCACCGGCCAGAGCGCATCCCACGGCTACGCCGAGCCCGGAACCTACCAGATCGGTCTGACCGTCACGGATCCCGAGGGATTAAGCGATACGACGAGCCAGAGCATCGAGGTCGAGCCGCCCGCCGGCCCATTGGCCGCCGATGCCTTCGCCCGTGAGGTCACCGGCGGGTGGGGAACCGCGGACATCGGCGGGGAGTGGACGCGCACCACGAGTGCGGCCGCCACCGAAGTCTCCGATGGCGTCGGTAAATTGATCGCCATAAATCCGGGTTCCGGCCCGCGGGTCTACCTCCCGCCGCTAGCCAGCGCACAGGTTACCGCGACCGTGGAGGTCGCGATGGAAAAGCCCTTGACCGGCGGCGGCGCCTACCTGTACTTCTCGCCGCGCTATGTCAGCGCGTCCAACCAGTACTACCTGAAGATCCATCTCATGAGTGATGGCGGGGCGCGCATACAGCTGGCGCGCGTACTCGACGGCGCAGAAACCATCCTTGACACGGACTATCAGCCCACCTTTGGCTACGAGGCAGGGCAGAAGCTCATGGCAAAGATAGCGGTCGCCGGAGGCAATCCGAGCGCACTGTCTGGCAAGGTCTGGGCGGCTACCGACACCGAGCCCGGCGACTGGCAAGTGACGGCCAGCGATTCGGCCGCCGGATTGCAAACTCCGGCGGGAATCGGTCTGCGAATGTACCTGTCGGGGTCGGCTACGAACGCTCCGAATACCGCAATGTTCGACAACCTGGAGGTGCTGGCCCAGTAGGCATTTGTTGCTCCGGCGAGGGCCGGCAAAGGGAAGTATGATTCGACAACTCTGATGGGGGATGAGTTTGTGGAAAAGCTAGCAAGGCAGGGGACGCTGCTGACGCGCAGGACCTTTTTGGGGGTAGTTGGTCTCGCGAGCCTCGCCGGATGCAGCAGCGTGTCGAGCGTGAACGGGGTCAAGGCCAGTGAACGTGGCGCAAAAGATCTGTTGGACTCCGCCTCGTTCTTCATCGCTCATCGAGGTTCGGGAGACAACTGGACCGAGCACACGATGCACGCCTACCGCGAGGCGGTCGCGCACGGCGCCTCGGCGGTTGAATTATCCGTGCAACGCACGGCAGACGGATACTTCGTCTGCCACCACGACCCGAGTTTGGAAAGGCTCTGCGGAAAAGATGTCCTGATCGAGGACCTTACGCTTGCGGAACTCGCCGAGTACCGAAATGACGCACGGATCTGGCTGGGCCCGTATACCCCCAGCGAACCGATCCCGCGGCTGCCGCATGTGCTTGAGCAACTCTCCGGCAAGGCGACCTTCTTCATCGAAGACAAAACGGGCAAGAACACCGAGGAGCTGCTCAAAGCGCTCAAGGATTCGCCGGTGGGCGAAGAGTCGGTGGTCTGGAAAATGGAAGCGACGGGGGCAAGCCATCGAGCAGCCGCGGAGGCAAACTACCTGACTTGGGGATACTTCGCTCCGCAGAATTTTGACCAAATCGAAAAGCTGGCCGGCGAATTTGATGCCATCGGCATCCATGATTCTGCAAATGAGTTGGTCATCGATCGAGCGGTGTCCACGGGTAAGCCGGTCATCGTCTGGGAAGTGCACACGCGGTCCCAGATGCAGTCGTTGCGGGCGCAAGGAGTCGCCGGCATGATGTGTTCGAACTTTCCCTATGTAACCGGCACGCCGGTGGAACTCGTCGACTCTCATGACACATTTGCCTCCGGGCGACGCGCCGCGGGCGACCTGCCCGACGTGCTGACTTGGAATTCACAACCGGAGTTCCTTCCCGAACAGGGGGCGCTGCGCCTCCCGGGTAGACGCAAGGCAAGCTACGTTCTAGGATCCATGGCCAGCCTGCGCCAGGGCGGATGGGCTTTGGAAGCCCAGATCCGCTGGCCAACGCTTGGTGACGAGAGGCAAATCGCCGGCTTGTCGTTCGGGACGCCGAATGACACCCCCTACCGCGCCTTCGAAAAGAGCCAACGCAACGGCTTTCATCTGCAGCTTGAAAGTTCCGGTGAAGCCTCCATCTGGCAAGCCCACGAAAACGGGCAAAAAGCCTTGGACCGCAGGGGGCAACTGAAGTTCGTGGCGAACCAGTGGATACCGCTGCGAATCACCGCAACCGATACCCGGCTCAACGTCGACGTAGCAGGCCAAGGGACGCTGTCGGCAGAAATTTCCGGGCC
This sequence comes from Glutamicibacter sp. AOP12-B1-11, assembly GCF_052379245.1. NCBI lineage: Bacteria > Bacillati > Actinomycetota > Actinomycetes > Micrococcales > Micrococcaceae > Glutamicibacter > Glutamicibacter sp. AOP12-B1-11. Next base: position 111,859 of record NZ_JBQSYL010000009.1, read on the forward strand.
GATTGCTGCCGGATATCTCAACCTGTTGACTCTCCAACCAGCAGGCCTAGCCGTGGACTTCAAGGAAATTGGGCTGCAGCAAATGGGAGCGTAGCCGCATCTCCGTCCGCACGGCGGGACGGTTCCATCAACCACCAACTCTTCAAAGTAAGGCGAATTTCATGAATAAGGTCCTGGTAACTGGGGGTGCCGGATTTATTGGGGCAAACTTTGTGCGGCATCTGCTGGCGCACTCAGATTGCACCATGACGATATTGGACAAGTTGACCTACGCGGGAAATAGGGGATCCCTGTCTGGTCTTCCAGGGAATCGCGTCGAACTAGTCGTGGGAGACATCATCGACACCGAGCTGGTCGACCGGCTCGTCGCCGCACACGACACCGTTGTGCATTTCGCGGCCGAGTCGCATAACGATAATTCCTTGCGCGAGCCGACGGCCTTCGTGCGTACGAACGTCCTGGGAACCTTCGAATTATTGGAGGCGGTGCGGAAGCACGGTGCCAGATTCCACCATATTTCCACCGATGAGGTCTACGGAGATCTGGAACTTGAGGATCCACAGCGGTTCACCGAAACAACGCCGTACCAGCCTTCGAGCCCTTACTCTGCGACCAAGGCCTCTAGCGACCTGCTGGTCCGTGCGTGGGTGCGCTCATTCGGCATCAACGCCACGTTGTCTAACTGCTCCAACAACTATGGGCCCTATCAGCATGTTGAGAAGTTCATTCCACGCCAGATCACCAATGTGCTCACCGGTGCGCGGCCCAAGCTCTATGGCAGCGGGTCGAATGTTCGCGACTGGATCCACGTACATGACCACTCAAGCGCGGTGCAGCGTATTTTGGAGGCGGGCGAGCCCGGTCGCACCTATTTGATTGGCGCAGACGGCGAACGAAATAACCTTGAGGTGCTTCGCCAGATACTGGAACTCATGGGGCGCCCAACCGGAGAATTCGACTGGATCAGCGATCGTCCGGGCCACGATTTGCGCTACGCCATCGACGCCACGCCCTTGCGCCAAGAGCTCGGGTGGACACCGGAATTCCAGGATTTTTCTTCGGGGCTCGAACGCACCATCCACTGGTATGCGACGCACCGCCAATGGTGGGAAGCAAGCAAAGGGACAACCGAAACACAGTACGCTCAGCAGGAACAACTAGTGGAAGGGGTCAAAAGCTCATGAGCACTCAATTGGCAGAACTGACCGTCGCGGAAACAGCCATCCCAGGGCTCCTGATCCTTGATCTTCCATTGCATGGTGACGCTCGTGGCTGGTTCAAAGAGAATTGGCAGCGGGCCAAGATGACCGGCGCCGGACTCCCGGATTTTCGGCCCGTGCAAAACAATATTTCATTCAACGAACTGCGCGGGACCACCCGAGGTTTCCACGCGGAGCCATGGGATAAATACGTGTCGGTGGCGACGGGGAAGATCTTCGGTGCCTGGGTCGACCTACGTCCAGGGGAGTCATTTGGGGAATTGGTCACGGTGCAGGTCGGGCCCGGACAAGCGGTATTCGTGCCACGCGGGGTAGCCAATGGATTCCAAACATTGGAGGATCACACCGCGTATACCTATCTGGTGACCGAGCACTGGAGCGAAACTTCACGGGAGCGCTATAGCTACGTAAACCTTGGCGACCCGACGCTCAAGATTGACTGGCCGGTTCCATTGGCCCAAGCGATCCTCTCCGAAGCTGACCGCGGACACCCGAACCTGTCCCAAGCAACACCGGTGCCGGCCAAGAGAATCCTCGTGCTGGGGGGCGGAGGACAGCTCGGCCAGGCGCTAGCCCAGCGGGCGGCCTCCGACCAACGGCTGCATGTGCTTGCACGCGCGGAGGCTGATCTTTGCGATCCAGCATCCTTGGATCGACTTGATTGGTCCGCGTACTCACATGTCATCAATGCCGCCGCTTATACGGCAGTTGATGCAGCCGAAACCCCCTCAGGGCGAAAACGCGCGTGGCAGGTTAACGCACAAGCGGTACAGGAGCTGGCGGCGCGCTGCGTAGACCACCACCTCGGATTGGTGCACGTCTCGACGGACTATGTATTCGACGGGATGGACAAGGTCTATGCCGAAGAAAGCAGTATCGCCCCTTTGGGTGTTTATGGGCAGTCGAAAGCCGCCGGAGAGACAGCCGTCGGTTCGGTACCCCGGCACTACCTGGTGCGTACCAGTTGGGTCGTTGGCAAGGGCGCAAATTTCGTCGATACCATGACTCGCCTAGCGCATAGCGACATCGATCCTTTGGTCGTGGATGACCAGGTGGGCCGGTTGACCTTCGCCGATGACCTGGCCGCGGGGATTCTGCATCTTATCGATTCAGACGCCGGGTACGGTACCTACAATATTCAAGGCGGTGGTCAGCCGCTGAGCTGGTATCGAGTCGCCCAGGAGATCTTCGCTTTATGCGGGCAAGATCCGCAGCGTGTGGGCAGCACCACTACCGCGGAATACGCATCGACGAAATCTCCTTTTGCGCCACGCCCGGCGTACGGAGTATTGGATACCTCGAAAATTCGTGCCTCCGGCTACGTGCCGGGCGACCAATTGGCTGCCTTGAAAAAGTACGTGTCGCGGGCAGAGCAAAGGTAGTTCCGGAGCGCAAACAAGCTGTCGATGGGGACCCTTTGTGGTCGCCTTCGCTAGTTAACTCGCCCTAGCGAAGGACAAGGCAACTAGAGCAGGTAATTACGGTGCCGAATAGGTATCGATGCACACCCCAAGCGGGTAATTAGATCTCTAGAGTTCAACATGGGGAAAGTTATAGATTCTGGGGGGAATCACCATGCTATTGAGCTTTATCGGCCATCTGCATAGTAGGAAAAAAGTTGCCGAATCCGTGGCACAACAGATTTCGTGTACGAATTTTGCCTCCGGCGACATCAGCATCAGCCACGGTGATGTTGAGGCATCGTCCCGAGGCCATGAAGCGGAGTCGGTGGTACGCCAGTCGCGCACCATATTGGCGAGCCCCCCAGCTGCCACCGGCTCCTCGCCAAGGGGTGCCAAGCGACCGCAGGAACTGGCGCTCCGCGGTGCCGTCGTATTGGGGCTGGCGCTCTTCGGCATGACGGCTTGCACCGCTCAGCCGACGGAAACGCTGCGCTCGCAACAGGCCCAAGCCGAAGCCTCACAGGCCGAACAGCAACGAGCGCTGATTCCGCCAACGACTGCCTCCGGCACAGCTGAAATGGAAGCGACAAAAGCGCCGGCCAAACAAACCCCGGCACCGCAAGACGCCGCGGAGCAACTTGAGCCAAGCACGGTGCCGACCGAAGAGCCAGTGTTCGAACCGAGCGAGCCATATGAACATTCGGCCGTAGCTTATGAGGCCAAAGGCGATGGCTTGGCAACGATTACGCGTGAAGGCAAGGAAGTCTCCGCGGATCAGATGGTGCCAGTTTCCGAAAAACCTTCAAAAGGTACCGGGACGTACTCCGATCGGCTCGAAGTTTCGGTGGATCTCAAGGATCAAGGAAAGGTTCAAAGCGAGGGGCCAGGCTACTTCACCGGCGCACCTTATGCGCTGTTCACCGTGACGGTCTCGAATCATGCCGAGCAGGAACTCGATATTTCTCAGGTGCTGATCACCGCCGTCACTGCCGAGGGCGACATCGCCCAGCCGCTTTACGGAGAAGTTGAAGCCTATGACTTCAGCGGCGTCCTGGCAGCCGGCGAGAGCAAAAAAACCGACTATGCCTTCATGATTCCGCAAAACGCCAAGAGCCTGCAGCTGCATATCGATCTGGACGCAACTCATGTACCCATGATATTTAGCGCGACGTTGGACAAGAAATGAGCGCCGCTTCTGCTCTCCTCGGTCGCTTGCGCGGTGTCGGTACGGCAACCATTGCCCAAGCCACGCAGTCGGCTGCGGCTTTTACCGTGACGATGCTAGCCGCAAGGCTCCTCGGGCTCGAAGCGTTGGGCCTATTTTCCATCCTTTATGGCGCATTCATATTGGCCACGGGCATCGTCTCGGGATTCGTGGGCGACTCGATGATGGTCCTGGACCGCTTTAGCTCGCGCATCCGGGCCGCGCTCGTTGGCTGGTTTGCCGTGCTTACCTTGCTGGTTGGCGCCGCCAGCTTCGGCTTCAGCCTGGCCGGAACCGAATTCACCGTGGGTGCCGCTGCGCTGTACGCGCTGGCTGCCGTCAGCTATGTGGCGGAGGATCTGGTACGCCGAAACCACATGGCTACATTGACCTTTGGCCGCATCGCGATCATGGATTTGGCCGTGCTCTGCTGCTCCGCGGCGGTGATCCTCGGGATTTTCTGGCTGGGCACCATCCGGATCGAGTCCTTCCTCATAGCAATCATCACGGGGCAGATCGCGGGGCTGCTCGTGGGCTGGTTCACTCTCCCTAGCGCAGAGCGGCAACCGGTATCCGGCCCGGCAGCCTGGCGAGAAGTCGCGAATTATGGTTCCTGGCGGGCAGCACTACAGGGGCTGCGCCCGGGACAGCTGACGCTCACCCGGCTGCTGGTCGTCGCGGTGATCTCGTTGACCGCGGCCGGATCGCTGGAAGCCGCACGCATTTATGCGGCCCCTGCGATGCTTCTGGTTTCGGGAGTCTGCTCATACTTATTCGCGTCCATGGCACGAAACGTCTCCGACAATTTCGGGCAGCAATTGCGCGTCACCGATCAAGCGGTGACGCGACTGGTGCTGACCACGGTGGCATGCACCGTCATCGGCTTGCTGCTGCTGCCATGGGGCGGGCCGCTGATTACCGGACATCAGCTGTCGGGCATCGCGGTATCCGGTTGGCTCATTTACTCCATGGCCGTGGCCATGGCCACGCCTTACGGCTTGTTGGCTTCGGTGCTCGAAAAAGCCCGGGCAGTTTTTGTGGTGCGTTTGTTGGATAGCCTCTTGTCGCTCGTTTTGGTGGCAACAGTAGTTCTCGTCACCGGTGACTACCGGTGGGTTCCCTGGGCAGCAGCGCTCGGCGCGCTCGCCGGTGGCTATACGATTCGCCGCTGGGTACTAGGTGCCTTAGTTCGTGAAATGCAAGTCTCGATTAGTAACAGGAAAGGAACCGAAGTGCCTCGTGAAGCCGGTCCAACTCCTGAGAAAGAGGATCGGTTCTCATGAAAACTCTTGTTGTGGCAAAGCACCGTGTGGCTCGGGCATGGAAAATATTCTTGGCTATGTTCTCGGCTTTCGCAATGCTCACCCTAGGCCTGGTGGCAGTTCCGGCGGCTTTAGCGGCCGAACCGGAGGCCGAGCTGCCACAGACGGTGAGCTCAGACTTCATAGCGAGCCCGCAGCTCAATGGCGTCGCATGGGACCTTCGCGTGCGCGGCGACATTGCCTATGTAGTTGGCTCGTTTACCCGTGTGCGTCCCAGCGGTGTGGCCGCAGGCGGGGCTGGTGAGGTCGTACGCAACAACGGGATGAACTTCAACATCACCACCGGGCAAATCCTTGATTGGAACCCGAACTTCAATGCTCCCGTGCTGGACATTGAATTCAGTCCCGACGGGAACATGTTCTATGCCGGTGGCCAGTTCAGTGCCGTCAGCGGACAGGCGCGGAGCAAGGTAGCGGCCTTTAATACGTCCAATGGCTCCTTGGCCCCCTTCAACGCCAGCGTGGGCGGAAGCATCGAAACCCTGGCGGTGACCAGCGACGCCGTGTACATCGGTGGATCTTTTAACAGCGTCTCAGGGCAGAGCCGGAGGAACCTTGCAAAACTCTCGCGCAGTGACGCTGGGTTGCAGAGCTGGGCTCCGGTGGTTGACGACATTGTGCATGGAGTGATCGCCACCGATTCCAGCGACAGGGTCATTGTCGGCGGACGCTTCCAGACCCTGAACGGTACGCCAAAAGTTGGCATTGGTGCGGTGCACAACGTCTCGGGCGACATGCTGCAATGGAATTCGAATCCACTGCCGGCGCGAATCAGCGACAACCAACGCGCATGGGTCGTTGACCTGAAGCTTGAAGATGGGGTCATCTATGCGCCCAACAACGGCATGGGTTGGCACTGGTTCGACGGACGATTCGCAGCCTCATATGAAACAGGTAACTTGATCTGGTTGGACAACTGCTACGGTTCAACGTCCTCGGTCAGCGTGATGGGAGATATCCTCTATTCCACCCCGCACGCCCACGACTGCAGCTCGGTCAACGGGTTCCCGGAAGAGTCCCCGATGATCTGGAAGCGAGCCCTGGCCGAGACGATCTACCCCACGGGCGTGGACCAGACGGCACCGTCGAATAATTCACCGGTGAGCAACCAGCCAATACCGACGTTGCTGCACTGGTACCCAGCGGTGAATACCGGCTTCTACACCGGCCAGTATCAAGGCGGCTGGGCCATGGACAACAACGGCGAATACCTGGTTATGGGTGGAGAATTCACCCGGCTGAACAACACCAACCAGCAAGGTCTGGCGGTCTTCCCGACGCGATCCAACACAGAGAACCGGCGCCCGGAATACACCCCGGAGCTCAAGCCTTCGGTGATCTCCCAAGGCGCCGGAAACGTGCGCGTAGCCTGGCCAACCACGTGGGACTATGACGACGAGAAGCTCACCTATGAGGTGCTCCGCGACAATTCCCTGACCGCCTTGGATTCCCAGGACATGGAATCGATCTGGTGGAAGCAGAGCTCCCTGGGCTTCCGTGACAGCAGCGCGGAAGTTGGCAGCACCCACACCTACCGCATCAGGGTCAGCGACCCTGCCGGGAACAATTACATCGGTCCACGCTCGGATGCGGTAACCGTGGAAAACGGCAGTGCGCATCCGCTCACCCAAGCATTGCAAGATGCGGGTGCCGTGGATCACTATCCGTTGAACGAAACCTCGGGAACCGTCGCCTATGACCACCGCGGATTCGTTGACGCGGATGCCACCGAAGAACTGGCCCTGGGGCAGGAAGGAATCATCGATTCGGACGCCGCGGCCGGATTCAACGGGCAAAGCCTGTCGACTCGAAGCACCACCCCGGCGCCGGACACCTTCTCCACTCAAGTCTGGTTCAACACCACCTCGACAAGCGGTGGCAAGCTGATGGGATTCGGCAACAACCGGACCGGGAACTCGAGCAGCTACGACCGGCATGTCTGGATGGACAATTCAGGTAAATTGCACTTCGGTACCTGGCAAGGCTGGGCCGCATTGGTGTCTTCAACGGAAAGCTACAACGACGGGGAATGGCATCAAATGGTTGCCACCCTCGGCGCGGAGGGCATGACCTTATCCGTCGATGGACTTCCAGTGGCGCAGCGCTCAGATGTCACCAGCGGGCAGGTCTACACCGGCAACTGGCGCATCGGACAAGACAACCTCAACGGCTGGCCAAACCAGCCTAGCAGCACCGCGTTCACCGGAAGCCTGGACGAAATTGCGATCTTTGATTCGCAGCTGGATGCCGAATCGATCCTGCAGCTATTCCAAGCGACCGGTCGCACCGCAGACGTTCCGGAACCACCGGCCGATGCCTATGGGCTGAGCGTTTATGGCGATGACCCTTCACTGTATTGGCGTTTGGATGAAACGAGCGGAGCAACAGCGCAGGACGCCACGATTTTCAAGATGGACGGGAACATCGATTCCTCGGTGAATCTGGCCCAGCCAGGCATTCTCGAGCCCGGCAACTCCTTCGGCTTCGGCGCGGCAAATGCCGCGGTGGTGGCCGAAGCACCGGTGAGTAATCCGAACGTGTTCACCACCGAAGCGTGGATTAAGACAACCACGGATCGGGGAGGCAAAATTGTCGGTTTTGGCAACGCGGCCTCCGGGCTGTCCTCCAGCTACGACCGGCATGTCTACATGCGAAATGACGGCACCCTGCTCTTCGGCACGTATTCGGGAGTGGAGAACGTGGCCACGACCACCGAAAGCTATAACGACGGCAATTGGCATCACGTGGTGGCATCCATGGACAGCGACGGCATGAAGTTGTACGTGGATGGTGCTTTGAAGGCCACCAACCCGCAAACCACAGGCCAGAACTACAATGGCTTCTGGAGGATCGGCGGCGACCGACTCTGGTCCGGAGCATCCTCGCAATGGTTTGACGGGCTCATCGACGAGGTGGCCATCTACCCCCGGGCGCTGAGCGGTAGCGAAGTAGATGAGCATTATTCCCTCGTCGGGGCGCCAAATACGGCACCCAGCGCAGCGTTTGAACACACCGCGCAAGGCCTGAACGTCCAGTTTGACGCTTCGGATTCGGCCGATACCGATGGCAGTATTACCGAATACGCGTGGGACTTCGGCGACGGCACCACCCAAGCGGCCAGCACCGAAGGGATCACCCATCTCTACACGGAGGCAGGGGAGTACACCGTCACGCTGGTCGTCACCGACGATCGTGGAGGCAGCGCCACCACAAGCCGCCAGGTAACCGTTGAAGAACTGCCGCAGCCACCGGTCGCGGTGATCACGAGCGAGCAAACCGGACTGAGCGTCTCGCTCAACGGCGGTGAATCCACGGATCCGGACGGCTCAATCACCGGCTGGCAGTGGGATCTCGGCGACGGGAGCGAGCCGCAAACCGGCGAAACCGTGAACCACACCTATGCCGAAGACGGAAGCTACACGGTGACGCTGACCGTCACCGATGACCAGGACCTGGAGCACACCGCCACCACCCAACTAGTGGTTGCAAACGCGGCGCCGCAGGCGGCCATGCAGGTCAGCCTGGACGCGCTTGACCTGACGGTGGATGGCTCTGGCTCCTCAGATGCCGAAGCCGGCAGCCTGAGCTATGCCTGGGACTTTGGCGATGGCAACAGCGCTACCGGCGCCACCGCGGAGCATTCCTACACCACCGAAGGGAACTACCAAGTGGAATTGGTGGTGACCGACGAGCATGGCGCTACCGATAGCACCACGCAGGAGGTCATCGTCCAGCTAGCCAACGTGGCCCCGGAGGCCTTATTCGACAGCACTATCGATGAACTGACGGTTCAATTTGATGCGTCGGCGTCCAATGACTCGGACGGAGAAATTGTCGAGTACGCCTGGGACTTCGGGGACGGCCAGACAGGCACCGGGCCAACCCCGGAGCACACCTACGCGACGACCGACGCCTACGGGGTGACCTTGGTGGTCACCGACAACGACGGCGCGACGCACAGCCTCACCTCGGTGGTGCAGGTTTTCGCAGCCGAAGCACTGGATCCAAAGGCCGCCTTTACCTCGACAACTGAAGGGCTGGTACTTTCGGTAGATGCCACGAGCTCTTCACCGCCGGAAGCTGGCGGCCCGATCACCGGCTATGAATGGGACTTCGGCGATTCGGCAAGCGCAGATACCGTCACCGCCATGCATACCTATGCGCAGCCCGGTACCTACGAGGTAAGCCTGACTGTTTACGCGGGGGAACGAAGCAGCCAGATCACCCAGACGCTCAGCATCGGCGCGGAGCAAGGACCAAATCCACAATTCAGCACGCAGCTGAACGGGCTGGCCCTGGAAGCAGATGCTTCGGCAAGTACCCCAGGCGACGCTCCGATCGCTGAATACCAGTGGGACTTCGGAGATGGCAGCACCGGTAGCGGAGAGCAAGCCAGCCACCGGTATGCCGAAGACGGAGAATTTACCGTCACGCTCACGCTGGTAGATGACAATGCCGCTACGGCGAGTACCAGCAACACCATCAATGTCGCCAATGATCTGCCGGTTGCGGCCTTCAGCGCCACGGTTAATGCCTTGACGGTGGAACTGGATGCCTCGAATTCTGCGGACCCCAATGGCGCGCTGGAATCCTATGCCTGGAGTTTCGGAGACGGGACTGCCGGCAGCGGAGTGCACGCCACCCATGAGTACGCCGAGGATGGCGAGTACGAAATCGCCTTGACGGTCAGCGATGAGGACGGCGCAGAAAGCACTTTGACGCAGACGGTTCAAGTCGAAGGGGTCAGCACGCCCCAGGTACTCGCCCGTGATGATTTTGACCGTTCGGTCACCGACGGATGGGGATCCGCCGATCAGGGCGGAGCCTGGGCCACGAGCAGCAGCAATTCGAACTTCCAGGTGGGCAACGGCGTCGGTCAAATCCGCATGGCGAGTCCGAGCAGCGGACCGCGGATCTACCTGCCGGTGGAAACCCGGCAGTCCGAGCTGAGCGTGAAGATCAGCCAGGACAAGAACTCAACCGGTGGCGGCGTGTATCACTACGTGATGGTCCGCGACGTGGTCGGAGTCGGCAGCTACCGGCTGAAGCTGCGCACCCTGTCCAACGGGAACGTGGCAGGAACCTTCGAGCGGGTCCTGAACGGATCGGCCAGCACGCTGACCGCGGAAACCGTGATTGGCCAGGTTGCCGGCGGAGCCAACGAACAGCTGCAGGTCAAGATCCAAATCACCGGATCCGATGACACGATCCTGCGCGCGAAGGTCTACAACACCGGCGGCAGCGAACCAGGTGATTGGCAGATCATGGCCAATGATTCAAGCCCAGCCCTGCAAACCGAGGGCCGTTTTGGCCTTGGCGTGTATCTCTCCGGCTCGGCATCCAACGCGCCGATCGAGGGTTCCTTCGCCGATCTGCTAGTTACGGAGGTGCCATGACCATGAGTGGAAACCGCCCGAAGCTCCTGCTGATCCATTCCTCGGATGAGCTCTACGGCAGCGACCGAATCCTTGTGCAAGTGGTCGATGCGCTCCGAGAGGACTTCGAGATCTTGGTTTGGCTGCCCACGGATCGCCAGGACGGCAAGCGGCGTCTGTACCATATGCTCCGCGATCAGCAGGTGGCCGTTGAACACGTGGATATGCCCATTCTGCGCCGGGCTCTGCTGAACCCGCGTGGACTGGGCCGGATGCTGCGGCTCGCACCGCGGATGCTCAAGCTGATCAAGGCGGCCCACGCCGATCAGGTGTACCTGATGACCAGCGCGTGCTTATTGCTGGCGCCCCTCGCTAGGCTCGCCGGAGTTGCTAAGGCGACGGTGCATATCCAAGAACCGTGGGGAAGAGGCGAATCGCTCATCCTGCGCCGGCTGGCGCGCTTTACCCAACAACGCATCGCGATCTCTCGGATGGTGGCGCAAAGCACCGGGTTTGCAGAGCAAGAAGTCTGCGTGGTCAACAACGCGGTGGCGCGGCTGAACCCCGCAAACCCACCAAGGAAGCTGCAGCTTGAACGAGACGCGGGCGAACGCCCGAGCTACGTTGTGGCCAGCCGCTGGGTGGAGCACAAAGGCCACGAAACGTTATTGCGTGCGTGGGAGCAAGCCGAATGTCCTGGGTTCTTGTATGTCCTGGGCTCCGCCCCGGAAGGGCCGCACGGTGTGGACATTTCGGCGCTGGTTAGCCGGCATGTGTCCAAGCCGGAAACGGTGAAGATTATTGGGCAGGTCGACAATCCGCAAGATTGGTTTGAATCCGTTGACGCAATGATCCTTCCCACCGATACCGTCGAGGGATGCGGACTGGTCCCGATCGAGGGGTTTCGGCATGGGAAGGCGGCCATCGTCTCCGATTCAGGCGGTCCAGGAGAGGTGGTGAATCACGGAAAGGATGGGTGGATCTTTGCCACGCGAGATGTTTCAGCGTTGGCACAGATCCTGCGTAGCAACACCAAGGACGACCTTTCGGCTTTGGGGGCCGAGGGGCAACGAAAATACGAAGAAAAATACACACCCGAACGGTTCAAAGAAACCATGAGGGAAACAATGTCGGGGGTTCTGTCGGGACGATAGTTCCGCAGAAACTCCGCAGGCAGGGTCATTGGGGGACTCAATGTTGCAAAATGCTGGGGGATACCGTTGGGCGTTGACGGAATTAAACCAACGCCAGAAAACTTCTAAGGGAGCACCGGCGTACTCGCGGTATGTCAACCGTCCACTGGGGAGAAGGCTCGCAGCCCTCGCCTATAAATTGAATATGACTCCTAACGGAGTGACGGCGGTCAGCGCTCTGTGCACGTTTAGCGGCATTGCGCTGATAGCAGGCCTCGCGCCGAGCTGGCTGCAGGGAATCGGTGTTGCAGGGTTACTGGTCCTCGGTTATGCCTTGGACTCGGCAGACGGGCAGCTAGCTAGGCTTCAAGACAGTGGTTCTCCGGCGGGCGAGTGGCTGGATCATGTGGTTGATTCGATTAAGACGGCGCTGCTGCATCTTGCGGTGCTGGTAAGTTTCTACCGTTTTACCGACCTAGACCACCGCTGGTACCTAGTGGCCTTGAGCTTTCAGGTTGTCGCCTGCGTGCAATTCTTCGCGATGATTCTCACCGATCAGTTGCGCCGGCTCAATCAAGGGACCAAAACGCATTTCTTGCGGGGCTCGGGAAAATCCTCACCGCTCTATTCGCTTGCGGTGCTGCCCACCGATTTCGGCTTGATGTGTTTGGTGCTGGGACTGATGTTCTGGCAGCCGGGATTCCTAGTCATCTATTCGCTCTTGCTGGTCGCGAACTTCGCGTTCATCGTGCTGGCACTGGGCAAGTGGTACCGGGAGGTGCGTTCCTTTGACTAAGAGTGCAGATGTCACGGTCCCGTCCTCGGTTCCCACGCCCAGAAGGCCAATGCGCGAAATTTACCGCATGGATCCGCACTTTTCCACAGGAACGCAGGCCATGGAACTCAATGACTATTTGCGGGTGATTCGTACCCGTTGGGTATGGATTATATTGGCCACCGTGATTGGTGTTGCGGTGAGCTTTGGGATCACCTCGATGATGGCTCCGGTATACAAGTCCAAAGCCAGTCTCTTCATTCAAGTTGAATCTCCGGGCGATACCTCCTACGCGCGCAGCCAATTCGCCCTGCAGCGCGTGGGGTCATACCCGCAATTGATTAACGACCCGCTACTGATCAATCAGGTAGTGGACGAGCTGGATCAAGAACTGGATTTCCAGTCGGTTAAGTCAGCGTTGAGCGCCACCAACCCGAGCGAGACTGTCCTTGTTTCGGTCACCGGTCAGGCCGCCGATCCACGGCAAGCAGCGGATTTGGCAAATATTGCCGCTACGGTGCTTGCCACGAATATTGAGAAACTGGAAAACGTCAATCCCAAGGAACTGACGGTTACCGCTCAGCTTTCGGTTCGTGCCACCCCACCGATCGATACGATCTCACCACGCAAGTCGCTGAATTTGGCTTTGGGACTGGTGACCGGGTTGAGCTTCGGACTGTTGCTGGCGATATTAGTGGACCGGATCGATCCACGGATCTTGCGGGTCAAGGACACCGAGCGGATCATCAAGCTTCCCGTATTGGGGGATGTCTGCCGGGAACAGGGCCACGGCCAGCACGGCAATCGACGAAAAGCAAATGGCTATCGTCAGTTGATTTCAAATGTGCTGCTCGCCAATGACGGGCACCTGCCGCAAAGGATATTGGTACTCAGCGCCAACAAGAATTCCGAATTTGATGCCGAACAATTTGCGACAGCTCTGGCCAGCATGGGAAAAAAGGCGGTAGTGATCTACGGAGACGAGCAAGAATTCGCTCAGCGGGATGATGCGGTCCATGAATTTGGGGTGACGGAGGTTTTGACAGGCCAGGCGAGCCTGAACACCGCCGTGCAAGTTCGTCATGAGATTCCCATGGGGGTGCTTCCAGCTGGCGCCAAACAGCCTTCGCTGCGGAAGTTTGATGTGGTCTCGCAACTCGAATCCTTGATCTCGGAGTTGGAAGCGTCCTATGACGTCGTGATCGTGATGACGACCATGGATACCGAACCGATCGATGGAGCCGCGGTGGCGTTGCATTGTGATTGCGTATTGGTCACTGCAAAGCTGAAGAAAACAACCTATGGCAAGCTCAAGGCGGTCATCGAAGATCTTTCAGCGGTGCGGGCCGGGGCTACCGGACTGGTGATGACACGGCACACGGCAGGTGGCTTGCGATGGCCCAATCGATAGTCTCGCGTAGCTCGATCACCGCGCAGTGGAGATCCTTAGGCGCCACCGCTTCCAGGCCGGACGGCCATTCTTCGGTTCCGGGTGTATTCCACCTCATCGGCATCTGCTTTCTAAGTGTGGGTTGCGTCGTCGCGTGGAGGCAAGGAGCATTCTTTACCGGCGGAATGGACCCGGTGGTGGTGCTCAAGGCTTTGATGCAAACCGTCGCTTTAATATGGGCTTGGCTGGTCTCTAAACGCCATGGGGTTCGGTATCCGTTGGGCATTCGCAGCTTGAACTTTTTGTTCTTGATCTTGCTGATCAGTGTGCTTGGTGCACTGGCCGGTGGCAACCTCATGGCATCGGTAGTCATTGCAGTGCGCATTTTCATGATGGCGCTGACCATCGTCTTGGTGATGCGGTCTTTTTCCACCGCGCAAACCCTGCTGGCCCTGTGTTTATGCTTGGCAATTATCGGTGCGGTCAGTTCTTTTACCGGCCTGGCGCTGGGTGGAGGTGAGCGTCTTTCAGGCGGGATCCCGCCATTGAGTCCAAATGAGATCTCACTGCTCACTGGCCTACCTGCCTTGGTGCTTTTGCATGAGGGCTTGCGGGCACGAATCCACTGGTGGCATCTGGTGCTGCTTGCGCTACTGGTTGGTCTGTTGTTTCTCTCCGAATCACGTACCGCGTTGATCGGGGCAGCCGCAGCAGCCGGCATCATGCTCCTGCTGGTGAGACGGTTCCCCATTCAAACGGTAATTACCGCGCTCGTGGGGATACCGGTGATGCTTTATATTGCGTTACTGACACCGGCTTTACGTAATATCGTGCTGCGCGACGACAGCGCTTCGCTGCTGACCCTGAATTCGCGCACTATCAGCTGGTCAGTGGTGCTGAACTATCCGTGGGATTCGTGGGAACGCTGGATCGGTTCGGGGCTCAGCATGAAAACTATTGAAGTTGAAGGCCAGTACTGGGAAGAACAGGTGTTCGACTCGTCATGGATCTCATTGCTGGCGCAAAGCGGGATTGCAGGAACGGCGATAGCGGTTCTGTGGATCTCGAGCTGCGTGATGATGGTTTTGTCAACAGCCAAACTCCGCACGCTGTTTCTCCCGCTGCTGACATTCGTCTTGGTTCGTTCATTTATGGAGAATGGGCTGATTGACGCTGGGGCGATGTTCCTTGTATTTTTTGTCCTTTCGCTGAGCCTGGAACGGCCCAGTATCGCCCAAAGCCTCGATTGGCAAAAGTGCGGGACCTTGGATATCAGAGATACACCAGCGCAAAAGATGCGGGAGAAGTAAAATGGTGGCGGAACCAGAGACCTGGATCCGCCACCAAAATATGCGGGGATTGCTTCGCTTAGCGCGAGTACGCTCCCAAACGCTTGCTTCCGGCATTTTGTTCGATGAGGGAAGCAATCGATGAAGGCAGTGCCGTAGCCTTGCTTGCTTTTCCGCTGACCGCAGACGTTGGCTGGTGGTCACTATTGAGCACCGTGGGCGCGGTCACCTCAAACGAGGAAGCATCTTGTCCCTCGGCTTGCTGGAACGCCGCCAAGGTTGTGTAGACCGATGGGTTGGCTGCGGCATTGGACCAGACCGATGACCAGCGAGGGTTCGTGCTGCCGGTGCGGTGATAGGCGTTGGAATCCAAAGTAATCTGCATTTGCTCTGCGGTGAGCTGCTTGGAATAGTCTTCAACCGCCACGATCGCGTTGCCGCCGCCGGTATTGGACAGCACGTTATTCTTCACGGTGACGTTCTTGATCACCCACGGCATGGTTGAGTCAGGGAATGACTGGCGCGGGTCATGGCCCGCATCTGACTTGTTTGCGCCGCGACGCTTATCTTGCACGATGTTCAACACGCGGTTCTTCCCGCTAATAGTGTTGTTCCAGATAGCGACATCATTGGTGTTGTTCAGCTTGATGCCGTTTCCGCCATTACCGATGATCCGGTTATTCGCTACGGTGGCCTTAGCTGAGATCTCCAGGGACAGGCCATGGCCGGTGTTGCTGATCAAGTCATTGTTCAGAATCATCGAATTGTAGACAGATTCATCGATCCACAGGCCTGGTCCACTATTGTTCTTCATCACGGAATCGGTCACGGTGATGTTGCGTGAGCGGGTGATTTTCAGTCCGCCGGAGACCGGGGATGAGTTGAACCGCTCGATGTTGTTCGATGATGCATTCAGCTTGCTCACCTTGAGGCCGTCGGCATATACAGCATTCATGCCCAACATGCCCGACCGCTGAATCGTGACATTGGAAACTTGGTTATTGACCGCGCTCACGTTGATTCCGGTGGTCGCCGAATCTTCCACAGTAAGGTTCTTCAGCGTGATTCCCGGCTTCTCTGCCGTGACCGCTCCCATATCCGGTACGGAGGGAGCAAACTTGCGCACATTGATTCCGTCGACGCTCGAACCCTCCGCCCTAACGCTCAGGGCTTTAACTAACGTGCTCGCCTGCACTCGCTTGCCTTCGGGGTTCGTTCCCAAGGTGAGTTTGTTTCCGGCCTTATCAACGTAGAAGGATCCTGCCTTCACCGAGGCAAGGGATTTGACCTGTTTTTGGCGCACCCCATCGATCCACACCTGTTCTGGATGAGCGGCCATAGGGTAGTTGTCGTTGACGAATCCCCACGCTTCTTGCGTATTGTCCTCGGCACCGCGCGTGTACGTTGGTGAAGAGTCGAAGTCATATTTCCAGGCGGTGCTGTATCCGTTGGAATTGCTGGTGAACCCGTTCAAGATGGACGAACCATCAAGCCAAACTTTTTCACCCGGGTAGCTGCGCAGGTGCAGTTTTTTCCCCTCAGGAATTTTGAGGGATTCGTGGTAGCTTCCAGCACGAACCACGACGCTCTGTCCTGCCTCGGCCTGAGCGACTGCAGCACCAATGCTGCCTAGCGGTGACTGCAGGGTTCCTGCGGCACCGGAACTTCCCTCAGGGGATACATACAAGGCACCAGCCGGGAGGTTCTGCTCGGGGCTAGGAGTCGGCGTAGGCGTTGGTGTAGGGTTCGGCGGCTCGGTCTCCTGCATCGGCGGGAGGTCAACTTCCAGCGGCTTTGCCTCAGCAAGAGGCAGGTCAAGCTCTAATGGCTGCGCCTCGGCGACCTGTAGTTCCGAAGCCGAGGCTGCACGCAGATTATCTACGTGGATCCCCGTTGATTTGGTGGCCGCTGCCGATAGATACCCGCCGATACGCAGGCTGCCAGCGGTAGCAATAACTGAAGAACCACTTTGCTTGGAGTTGATCTGCCACTGCGGAACGGAATCGCCAGAGTAGGCACGCGCCTTGAGCGTAGGGGTCTTCGCTCCGGTTACCTCGAATTCAATTCGATAAGCCTTACCGACGGTCGCTTCCGAAGCAATGAGGTGCGAGTCGATCACTGTCTTCTTGCCGGCAATGGTCTTCGAGACTTCGAGGGTGAGCTTGCCCGAAGAGGTCAAACGCAGCGAAGATTCGTAACGCGAGTCGGCCGAGTGGCGCAGCCCCAAGTGTGCGTAGACAGAGCCAGACTGCGGGAGGGAATCAAAAGAAACGTCAAACCGTGCAGAGACATTCGCTTCCTGCACCGCGCTGGTAGCGTAGCTGTTTTTCCCTGGCAGGATCTTCATGGAACCGACGCCCTGAGAGATTGAGAAGCGGCTGGCTGCGTTTAGCGAATAGGACGACCCGACATTGGGGGTTCCCCATCCGGAGGCGCGCGACCTGTCCATGGAGTCGACTAGGAAATTCGTCGCGGCGCTCGCCGGAGCCGCGGAGTTTGGGAGAGGCGCCAGCTGGAAACTGGTTGCTAGCAGGGCGCCTAGAGTGGTGGCGACCGCAACATGTCGCAGAGCCTGAAAGTTCGAGGCTGGACGCATGGTTTTGTTCGTGGGGGATTGGTTAAAAGGGGGACGCAACAAAGAATATTCCTCGTTGTGCCCGCCGCGCTCCCCAGCAAATCGACGTGGCACCTGATAGGTGTGTAAAGACGTGTAAAAATGCAGATTCGCGCAAAACCTGCAGTAACGAGTCTGCCACGATAAGCATCGTTATGTAAATGTGACATTCGCCAGTAGGGCCAAAAACAGCCCTAGATTTCGCCGATCAAATGCACTAACTGACGCCTTAGAGTAGCCGTGCGAGTAGTTGCGAACCGAAATGAGTAGTGCACTACCCATGTGTCCGAGTAAAACGAACCATAGTATCGGAACCTAGATCAGCGCACAGATTGACGCGGATTGTGGTGCATACGTGGGGACGCATCATCACATTATTTCCGCGTTGGGGGAACTTGTGCTGAGTACGCATGACTATGGGGGAATGCAATGCTGGGCTCGAAGCGCCACGAAAATGATTCGTCGCTAAAAATTTCACTGATCGGTACTCGGGGAGTGCCGGCCAGATATGGCGGATTTGAAACCGCCATCGAAGAAGTCGGTCGCCGGCTGGTGCAACGTGGGCATAAGGTCACCGTGTATTGCCGCGGTGCTGAACCTGACGAACGAGAATCCATGTACCTAGGCATGGAGCTTGTACATTTACCTGCATTGAAGAAACGCAGCTTAGAAACCTTGAGCCATACCGCGTTGTCGGTCGGGCACGCGATGTTCAACCGTCCGCAGGCGGCTCTGGTGTTCAACGCAGCGAATTCTCCGTTGCTGCCACTTTTGCGCATCGCTCAAATTCCGCTGGCGACCCACGTAGATGGTCTGGAATGGAAACGAGCCAAATGGGGGCCGGTTGGACGGCGCTACTACTTGATCTGTGAACGCCTGGCCGTCTGGTGGTCCCAGGCGTTGATCGCGGATGCCCGAGGGATCGCTGATTACTACACGGAGAAATTCACCGCTGAAACGAGGCTGATCACCTATGGGGCACCGGTCATTGCAGATAAACCGGCACAGCGAATTGCAGAGCTTGGCCTGGAGTCCAAGCAATATCATGTTGTGGTTGCGCGTTTTGAGCCGGAGAACCATGTAGAGATGATCGTCCGTGGTTATGCGCAATCTGGGGCGAAGCTTCCACTGGTGGTCATCGGCTCCGCACCATATGCGGAGGAATATACCCAACAGGTCCATGCCGTGGCCAATGATCAAGTCAAATTCCTTGGCGGTGTATGGGATCAGGAACTGCTAGACGAGCTTTACGCCCAAGCATTGGTCTATTGGCATGGCCACTCGGTGGGAGGCACCAATCCGTCCCTGCTGCGAGCCATCGGTGCAGGCACCGCGGTGAACGCATTCGATGTGAACTTCAATCGGGAAGTTCTTCTCGACTCCGGTAAGTTCTTCGCCAACTCGGCACAGGCTGCCGGGCTGTTCAATGAAGCCGAATCGAACCTGGACGATATCCAACATCGTGCTGGCCGCGCCAGGCAGCGAGCTAAAGCCTATGACTGGGATATGGTGACGGATGCCTATGAGTCACTTTGCATGGACCTCGCCGGAGTTGGCAATAATGCTGCCCAGCGCAAAGGGAGAAGAGCCGGCACCTTCGGGAGATCCCGACTTCCCGTGCGCTGATTTATAGCCTCGATGGCAGCGCGAACCATCGGAAGAAGCAGCCATATTGACAAGTAGAAAATGATTGCACACAGAGTTTCTTGGGGGAAACAATCATGATAGTCGGTTACGCAGCAGGTGCCTTCGACTTATTCCACGTCGGTCATCTCAATATCTTGCGTCAGGCAAAATCTCGCTGTGACTTTCTCATCGCTGGCGTAGTTTGCGATGAACGAGTCGAACTGGCCAAAGGGTATCGGCCGGTCATTCCGACGCAGGAGCGCGCGGAAATCGTTGCGAACATTTCATACGTGGACAAGGTGTTTATCGAAACGAGCGAAAACAGGCTCGATACGTGGGCCGAAGTCGAGTTTGATGTGTTCTTCAAGGGAGACGACTGGAAGGGAACCACAAAAGGTCGAGAACTCGAACGACTCTTTTCGACGGTGGGTGTCCGCGTCGAATATTTCCCGTACACGATGCACACGTCCAGCACGAAACTTCGCACGGTATTGGACACGCTATCTGGTGCGTTGCCAGGCGCCGTGCAGGCTTGAAATATTTCAAGCAGTCCTGTGGATGGAGTCAAGGTTGGTTGAATCGGACACATTTTGGACGGCAAAAGGAAAACATCGAGGAATCATGAAATAAATAGGGTAATTCAATACTATTTTGTGAAATATGGGCCCATCTCGTTGGACGGGCTATAGACTAAGTTGTTAGTTCGCGTAGGAAATTCTTTGGGGGAATTTCCAATCTGTACAGCGCGGGTTCTTTGGGGGAACAAGTGAAAACTGCAGGAAAAATTGGGGATTACTCGTACGCGGAAGGACATACCGGCAAGACTTCGGTCTCTTCCGTTGTTGAATGGATGGCAGCGCGGCTGCAAGGTGCACTCGCTGCGCCAGGGGCCTGCGGTGCCGTAATAAAAATGGGCGTGCATGCCCAGTATCAAAGGCACATAGATCAGGCCATCGATCACCTGCCTGGGTCGCCAGAGGCGGTCCGAGTCTCGTGTAGCAAATTTTCGCAAAAATTGGGCCTCGGAGCTCTCTTATTCTTGGTGTCTGGCAGCTCCGCCACCGACTTGAGCAGCGACACCGAGGTTTTTCATGCGCTCAAGAGACGCTTCAGCGCCCAAGCAACGCTGACGCCAATCACCGTGGTCGCGGAACATGCACACCTGATGGATACGCGCAGCGAGCGTGTACTCAGTCGATTGGTGGCTTCCGGAACCATCAGACTCTTACTTCTCACGAATCACGCTGAGCAGCTTGGCCCTACCTTTCGGTCACTTTCACGACAGCAAAAGCTACCGGTCTTCAACGAATACCTAACCGGACGCGATGAGCTTGGCGACTACCTCGAACGACGGCTGGGAACGAAAATGTCTCCCAGTATTGCGGCGCATTACTGGGCAGAAACCAGAGGTTCTCTGGACAGGCTCGCGTCCATTGTCGAATGCGACTTGGCCGTACAGCGGCTAAGTCTCGAAAACGGTAGTTGGGTTCTGGATCCATCACGGTCGGATGAAACCTTGCAAGAATGGTCAAATTCGGATGAGTTTGTACAGCTTGAGACAAAGGAGCGCGAATTGCTGGTCCGGATTGCGGGTCAACGTTATCTGTTGGCCAGCGATGTGGCACGGGACGAGGAGAGTGCACGTTCTTTAGCGCGGCTATTCATGCTTGGGCTGGTAGAGAATATGGCAGCCGGACGCATAAGCCTCAAAGCTCCCTCCCGGCAACAGCTGATTGCGGAGCAGCGCCCGGTGCATTACGGATCGCCAGTCGGTGAGACCGGGCCTTGCCCAGTTTCAT
Source organism: Glutamicibacter sp. AOP12-B1-11 (assembly GCF_052379245.1). Lineage (NCBI taxonomy): Bacteria > Bacillati > Actinomycetota > Actinomycetes > Micrococcales > Micrococcaceae > Glutamicibacter > Glutamicibacter sp. AOP12-B1-11. The sequence goes on from NZ_JBQSYL010000009.1 coordinate 133,009, forward strand.
ATGAGATCGAAAGAATTGCCGCTGGGCACCACCTTGGCGCGATCGAAAATTTGGAAAGTACTACTTATGATTCCAAGCATCAATGCGACGTCCAGGACTGCCAGTGCATCCGTGACCTTGCTATCTATAGCGCCAAATTGGATATAGATGATGTTCCGGGCGCACAAGCAACCCTGGATCGGACGTTTCGTGCGAAGACCGTCCACGGGACAGCGGGCCAGACCGTAGCCTTCGAATTAGAAGTGCAACAGTGGTATCTCGATATACGAGCCGGAAAAATACCACAGGTTTCTTTCAACGATGACTCCGCAGCAGGCACCCTAGCCTGTCTTCATGATGCGCGGTGGAAAGATGAATCAACACGGATCATCGGTGTGCTTTGCGTTGCCTACAACTGGCAGCATCGTGGACTGTACACCGGAAGCAAGCGCTTGGTACGTTGGGCACTTGAGGCGTTTGAAGGAAGTGAATTTTTCCTCCGTGATGAGCGTTCCACTTTGTGGATGCCGCATATTGTGTTGCTACTGAGCTACTTATCCCTATGTCACCAAGACTGGCGCGCGATGGACCGTGTCGATGAGCTACTTGCTCGTGCCGAACATCCGGATGCGACCGCATCCGGATTTGCGGCATATTTCGGTGCATTGCGATTGTTGAACCACGGAGAAATCAAGAAATCCCAAGACATCCTCTCCGTGCTCTTCACCCCAGAGCGAGGGACCGCTCCGCGGAATATGTGGGACTCCTATCGAGAGGTTGAAGGAGTGCTTCTCGCAATGGACGGACGTTTGCCGAGCAATGAAATGACCGCCGCAAACGCTGATCATGATTTTGATATAACGACCGTGAGTCATTGGAATGCCGTATATACGCGCCTGCTGCAACGTGCTTTTCAGGATCCGGAAGAATCCTTATTCGTGGATCTCCATGTGTACATCGATCGCCTGCTTGCGAATAGCCAAATTTTCTCAGCTACGCAAGCTGTAGCCCTCTGCCTGAGCCTAGGTAGGCCCGTGCAAGAAGCACACATGCAGCACATAGTGAAAACGGAGGATAACGACTACGTCCACGCGCTTCAACTGCTTAATAACGCCATCGAGTCCGCCGACGAAAATGCAGTTGTTGAGCACTCTTGCAACTTAGCCAGTCGCGGTCTTTATTTTCACGCCGCGCTGCCTCTGCAACGTATCGACAGAGGCAAAACGGTGCTCCGCCGTAAACTCCAACGTAGCATCGCGAACCTCGCCGCCGCTCGAAAAGATCAACCGTTTGGGGTTCGCCAGCGGCAGAACGCAGCAGTGAGCAACGGGGAGCACGATCAGTGGTGCGCACCGCTGACCAGTCGTGAGCGCAGCGTTGCGGTGATGGCTGCGAAAGGTTTGAGAAATGCCGAATTGGCAGAACATTTTGGCATTTCGGTACGCACCATCGAGGGGCACCTCTATCAGATCCAAGTGAAGCTGAACCTGAGAAATCGTCGAGAGCTTCGTGACCTAGTGGCCAACGAACCCCAGGGGAGGTTCAAATGACGTGCCCTGCCTACCCAGAAGATTCAAGGTATTTGGTGGCACGTGAAGTTCTCGACTCGATGGCAGATGGAACCCAGAACTTTAGCGTCGTTTTGGCTCATCTTGCCTCGGGACAAGCCGAGTTCAGTTTCGCGCTGCGAAGCCTTGCTGCGCAGAATCGAAAAAATGTTCTCACCGTTAGCTGTCTGCCTAGTGAACTGAACACTCCCTTTGGCACAGTGGGTGCGCTTATTGATGAGACACCAAACCAGGCCGATTTGCTCTCAGTCATGAGGCAACTGGAAAGCAAAATCCTTGAATCGAAATCATCATTGTCGTCTCGGACACTGCTAGTAGTGGACAACGCCCAAGATATGGATCAAGAGTCGGCGTATATCCTGACCCAATTGGTTCAGGCCAGAAATCTCGACTTGGTATTGATCACTACGGAACCGGTGAAGAAGCGAGCCAACTTAGAGCCCTTCGAATCGCTGGGTGCGGAACTATCCACGGTGCTCGGCCCGTTAAGCGACCTGCAGATGGCCGACGTTTTGCGGCGGATAACTGGCGCTCCGCCGACTAGCGGTAGTTTGGCTATGATTCGGTCACTCACCGGAGGGATCTACGAAGTATTCGGGATTCTCTGCGAGGTCATTAGGGGCGAGCAAGTTTGGCAATTGGTGGCTGGTTATAGTGTAATTCCCGCAGAGCATCTCCTTGAACACCCTCGGATTAGCGACGTACTGCGGTTGCTGCTTGAACAGATCGAGCATGATGTTTTAGAGGTATTGTCCGCAGTATCCTTAGCAAGAACTAGCTCACTAGAGGCCGTTCGCAATGCGCTACATGGTGACATTTCATCAATCATTGATTCGGGATTGCTGATATTGCGCGGTGAACAAGAAGTTTTGGTGGGTGCTGCCCTTCTGAGCGCACTAATCATTCGTACAATTTCACCGGCAGAGTCCGGAAGGCTGCTGAAATCCTGGACGGCATTCGCTCCAGCTCAAGAACAATTGGACTGGCGCCGGACACTATGGACATTGGCCGCTGGAGAAGCAGTTTCGGAGGAAGAACTGGCCAACTCTGCCCAACAGGCGAACGCCAGCGGACACTACAGGGAAGCATATGAACTGGCCACCGCACCTACAGGGAGAAACGCTTCGGTGCTGCGACGAATCCAGGAGCTCGGCGCAATTGCCAGTTCGGGTCAATCCCTCGAAGCCATGGAAGAATTTGCGCAGCTTGCCGAAGAACCTTTATCTCTGGTCGAGATTGAATCCTTAACTTCGTCGTGGACGACGATGTTGCCGCTGGTTGTGGGCCATGAAACGGAATTCGAAAAGGCCAAGACGGTATGGACCGAGCTGGTGCGACAATATCGACTTGAAGACAACGAGCAGCTGAACACCAGGATTCATGCGGTCCGACTAATTACCGACAATGATGGTGCAACTGGGGCAGCCATGCGACTGAAAGAAATCATCGCACAGCGTCCAACTGTAGATGTTCAGTTTCTTATGCTCACGTTTGGACTGGAAAATATGCTACTGGAAGTTGATGATCCAGAAGTACTAGCAGCAATCTCGATATTGAAAGATGACACGTCTTTTGGAATTCGGGTAGGAACCTATGGAACGACCCTACTTGCCCAAGAGGTCAGCGGAAAAAAGGTCTCATTGCTCTCTGACTTGTGGCGAACTTTGGCCGGAAGCCAGCGATTGATACGTCACCTTTCGGCTTTGGACTCGATGAGGCGCGGTTGGGAGTCTGAGCGAGACGGACAATGTGAGCAATGCACTGCTGAGCTGACTCAGGCAACTGCCGATTTTGCGGCCTCTGGAATGGCGAGGCATGCACAGTACGCAGCCATCAACGTTATGGCTCGCAATCCACTACTGAAGGATTCAGCGGTTACCGCGCTGATAGAGGACGCAAGAGAGGGGCTGGTTGTAGGAAGCCCACTGTTCATAGAATTTACTTCACTGTCTGGACTCATCGCCCACCATGACGACGTGTCGGCCCTGACGAAGTCCTTGGACGAGCTAGTCAGTTGCGCTAGCCCAGCAATGGCCCTTCAAGGACTATGGCATGTCTACCGCTTCCAGTCTAGAGAGGCTCGGCAAGCCATTTCTGGTATGAAGGAGCGCGTGCATAACCTTTCACAACGCACGAGTTCCCCGCGGTATCGCCTGATTGGCGAGGTGCTCACTAAAGTGAATGACCATCCCGAAGCGCTCGTAGTCCCACCGCACATTGAGCGACTGCAGCTCCATCCTGAAATAGCCGCTGTAGGTTGGGCCGCAGCGCTTGCTTCAGATTCGGTTAATGAGGAATTGGCTGCCAAAGCGCGCCGATACCTATACCGAGGTGCCAAGAATTATTCGAACATTCCCGTGGTATTGGAGGCCTTGGAAGCTCACGGGTTGTCGTCCCGCGAATTGGATATCGCTAAACGCGCCGCACGTGGAATGAGCAATAAGCAGGTTGCGGCTCAGATGAACTTGTCGGTGCGAACTGTTGAGGGTCACCTCTACCGCGCATTTGCCAAGTTGGGGTTGAAAGACCGACGAGGATTGGCGCCGTTGGGGTTGGAAAAGCAGTGAATCCGATAGCTCTAGGTAGCAATTACTGAAGACCCAAGTACAACCGAGTACGCTTCTTGGGACAAATCTGCTGATCAAGCCCACCTTCGGGTAGTCGGCACTCGTGTGTTTGGCTAGGCCGCCGCATAGATTATCAATATTAGAGAGTTGTGGGGAACTTCTAGCCGGCCATCCAAAGAAGCTTGAAACCCGGCTGGATTTTATGGTTCCCTGCAATCCCTCGCCATATTGTGATCTATGAGGGGAAGTGGAATACATGGTAAGTGGGGTAGGGGAACCTCGTTTATCTAGTCCTAAGGTTTTGGGGAAAGCCTGGACAAGTGCAGAATCGCGCACAGGCGCGCATACTTGGGCTCCAGCCCGCCACCGTAGGCAACGCTGGGTCAATATGCTTGCATCCATTGATGTCCTGGTCTCAGGTGCCTGGCTCCTCGCGGCAGCCGTAGTGCTGGACTTGAGTATCGACGCTCAGTATCTGGGTTATTTGGCCTCCACGTTTTGCATCTGGCATTTAGCTTTATATCTGAAAGGTTCCCGAAGGACCGATACCTTAGGCGTTGGTTCCGCGGAGTATAAGCGTGTCTTGAGCGCCAGCCTTTTCACTGCAGGATTCGTGTCAATCGCTTCGATGGCTGGAGGGCTCGAAGTCGGTCGTGAACTCGTGCTAGCCGGAATTCTGCCGGGAACGCTGATTCTTTTGTTCTCGCGTTGGATGATGCGGCGTGTATTGCATATGAGAGCCAAACAGGGCGCCACTTTGCATCGAGTCATTGTTGTGGGTCGGGCGACCGATCTTACGTACCTCACCCGCCAGATCTCTGCTAAATCAGCGGGTATGTACCAGATTGTGGGCCTGATAGAAGACACGAATTCACCTGTTGTCGTGGAGGACGTCCCAGTATCTTATTCGCTGGATGACCTTGACTACATGATTAAAATCCACGGTGCCGATTCGGTGATGGTAGCCGGTACCTTGAACGATGGACCCGAAGCAGTCAAGAATCTGGGTTGGAGATTGGAAAAGACAAAAACCGAGCTGATACTGGCATCCAACCTTACAAACGTTGCTGGCCCCAGAATCCATATGCGACCGGTAGAAGGACTACCTCTGATGCACGTTGAACCACCGGCTTTCGACGGTGCGAGAATGTGGGCGAAACGCATACTCGACATGGTGCTGTCCGTGAGTGCATTGCTTGTGCTGACCCCTGTATTTGCGCTGATCGCGCTGGCAATACGTATCGACTCGGCAGGCCCCGTGCTTTTTGCGCAGCGCCGAGTGGGCAAGGACGGCCACGAATTTACCATGCTGAAATTCCGAACAATGGTGGTCGATGCAGAAGAGCGGTTGAAGGATTTGAAAGGATCGAACGAAGGCGCTGGACCGTTGTTCAAACTCAAAAATGATCCGAGGGTAACCAGGATAGGAAAGGTCCTGCGGAAGCTATCGCTGGATGAATTGCCGCAGATCGTGAACGTCATGCGCGGGGACATGTCGTTGGTTGGGCCTAGGCCTCCGTTGCGGACCGAAGTGGACTGCTACGAACAACACACGTTCCGCAGACTGCTGATCAAGCCAGGTCTCACGGGATTGTGGCAGGTCAATGGGCGAAGTGATCTTAGCTGGGACGACAGCGTTCGGCTGGATCTGTACTACGTGGAAAACTGGTCGGTGGTGGGTGACCTGATCATCATGTGGCACACCTTTAAAGCCATGGTTAGACCTCAAGGCGCCTATTAGGCGTTTTGATGAATCGAAGTTTTGAGCCAACGCGAAAACTTTCGATTGCGACCCCTATTTGGGCCCCCGCGAATAGGGGAGCGTGGCCTCGTATCTTCCCAACGATGCGAGGCTACGCCTTATTTAAGCGCCGCTCGGTGCTGCAACAGAAAAAGACCGATCAGAGGCGATGTTCTCTTGGCCGAAGTACATTCTAATCTTCAAGTGAAAGTTTTCACAAAGTCGCCCTGAAGCCGCGTAATATGCGTCAATTCAACGGATTCTAGGACTGTCCGGCGATAGGGTGGAACATGTTGGCGATCATCAACGATCGCCCACATGCAAGCATCAGCCCAATGAAATCGCAAAGGTGCCACACCCGTGTCTGACAACAAGCCAATCGTACTTCTGGCCGAACAACTATCCCCAGCAACTGTCGCTGCGCTCGGTCCCGACTTTGAAATTCGTCAGACAGACGGAGCAGACCGCTCCCAGCTGCTCGAAGCCATCGCCGACGTAGATGCAATTCTCGTCCGTTCGGCCACCCAGGTGGACGCCGAGGCAATCGCCGCGGCCAAGAACCTGAAGATTATCGCCCGTGCCGGCGTAGGACTGGACAACGTAGATATCAAGTCCGCCACTCAGGCTGGCGTCATGGTGGTCAACGCCCCGACTTCCAACATCATCTCGGCGGCGGAACTGACCGTGGGCCACATCGTTTCGCTGGCTCGCCGCATTCCTGCCGCGAATGCCTCGCTGAAGAACGGTGAATGGAAGCGCAGCTCCTTCACCGGTGTCGAGCTGTTCGAAAAGAAGGCCGGCATCATCGGGCTGGGCCGTATCGGCGCCCTCGTCGCAGCACGCCTGCAGGGCTTCGGCATGGATGTCATTGCCTATGACCCTTATGTCACCCCGGCTCGCGCCTCCCAGCTTGGTGTCACCTTGGTGACCCTTGATGAATTGCTGGCCCAGGCGGACTTCGTGACCATCCACATGCCGAAGACTCCAGAGACGCTGGGCATGCTGGGCAAGGAAGCCTTCGGCAAGATGAAGAAGAGCGCCTACGTCATCAACGTGGCACGTGGTGGCCTCGTTGACCAGGATGCGCTGTATGAAGCACTGAAGAATGAAGAGATTGCCGGTGCCGGCCTTGACGTCTTCGTCAAGGAGCCAAGCACCGACCTGCCATTCTTCGAGTTCGAGAACGTGACTGTTACCCCGCACCTGGGCGCATCCACCGATGAAGCCCAGGAGAAGGCTGGTGTGTCCGTTGCCAAGTCGGTTCGCTTGGCGCTTGCCGGCGAGCTGGTCCCGGATGCAGTGAACGTTGCCGGCGGCGTTATCGACGAAAACGTGCGCCCGGGCATTCCGCTGATCGAGAAGCTGGGCCGCATCTTCAATGCCCTGACCTCGGGCTCGCTGACCAGCATCGATGTTGTGGTCGCCGGCGAAATCGCTTCCCTGGACGTGAAGGCCTTGGAGCTTTCCGCGCTGAAGGGCGTCTTCATGGATGTCGTTTCGGATCAGGTCTCCTACGTCAACGCTCCGGTGCTTGCCGAGCAGCGCGGCGTGGCCACCCGTTTGGTCACCACCCCTGACTCACCTGAGTACCGCAACCAGCTGACCATCAAGGGCGCAACCAATGAGGGCACGCAGTTAGCGGTCGCCGGTACTTTGACCGGTCCAAAGCAGATTGAGAAGCTTGTTGGAATCAACGGCCACGAAATCGAAATCCCGATCTCGGATCACATGATCGTTGTGCGCTACTCGGATCGTCCGGGCGTTGTGGGCTCGCTAGGTAACGTGCTGGGGGAGCAGGGCATCAACATTGCTGGCATGCAGGTGTCGCGCGACGAGGAGCGCGCCGAGGCCGTCGCGGTGATCAACATTGATTCGGCGCTGCCGCACGGTGTCCTGGATGTTGTTGGTGCAGCGATTGGTGCAAGTGTTGCGCGCGAGATCAATCTGGCTGAGTAAGACATTCGTAGCTAGACTCAGGACGAGTTCTATTAAATTGTAATTCGTATAAAATTCCAAGAAGGGTATGGCACAGACTAGAGGTGTCATATCCTTCTTGTGCGCTACAGAGAAGTGGGGATAATCGAAACTTATTTTGAGAATCCGACACGCTTCAATCTGGT